>DASWUV010000180.1:0-28885 GCA_036401495.1 Pseudonocardia sp.
GTCGGCCCGTCGTCGGTGGGGCGGGCGCGCTGCTCGTCGGTGGGGCGGCCGCGCCGCTCGTCGGCGGAACGGCCCCCACGCCCGGAACGGCCTCGCCGCTCCGGGCGTGGGGGGCGGTCGGCGTCCTGGTGACGGCTGCGAGTGGTGCCGGGCTGTGTCGTGCCGGGCTGTGTCGTACCGGACTGTGAAGTGGCGCTCGGGGTGCCAGTCGGGGTGGCGGGGTTCGGCAGGCCGCCGTTCAGGGCGGGGTCCGCCGCCGCGCGGGGTCGACGACGAGGCCGCCCGGCGCGCGCACGGGGGCGCGCCGGGCCGCCTTCTGCCCCTGCGGGGGCGTGGCCTTCCGGCAAGTCAGGACGCGCCATCGGTGACCAGTCTGCCTGCTGTCAGGCCCGGCGCAGGGTCGGGGTGATCTCGTCGGCCACCGGTTCGTCCACCGCGGGATGCTCGACGAGTGCGAGCACGCGGTTGGCCAGGAACCGGGCCGTCCGTACCGCGGTGCCGCCGCGTGTGATCTCCGCGACCTCGACGACGCCGCGCCCGTGGGTGATGGTGACCTTGCGCCCTGCGCGGGTCGCGGTCACCTCATACGTGCGGGTGGTGCCGCTGCCTGCGTCGATGACGATTTCTACCCGGTCGCCCTTCATGGCGGTTCCCCGTTCTCTCGTGGTGCGAAGGGGGGCGGCGTCGTCGGGGTACGACGCCGCCCATCGCGACCGCATCGCGCAGCGGCGGGAATCGCTGGGACGCGGTTGGTTTGGGAAGTATGAACGCCCGCGCCAGGTGCCGGTCGCCTCTCGGCGCGTGGCACACCCGTAGGCGGCAGTGGTTGAGACCCGGGGACACGGATCACCTGACGCGGACATTCTCTCCAACACCGCCCCCCGCCCGGTCATTCCCGCTCACTTCGCAGGCCGTTTGGCGTCCTCGCAGGGGGTTCGGCGGCCTGCGCCGACACCCCAACTTCTGCGAAGTGCACCGACTCGTCCGACGGGGGCCGCTCGACCGCCGACTTCCGAACCCACCCAGCGCCGCGCCAACAGCACGCACAGCCGCTTGACCAACCACCGGCCGCCTCGCCCTTCACCGACCCAGGGCCGCCAGCACGCCGTCTGTCCAGGTCGGCCAGGCGGTGACCGCCCACGGGCCGAAGTCGCGGTCGGTGAGTACCACGGCCGCGACCTGCGCGTCCGGGTCGACCCACAGGAACGTCCCCGACTGTCCGAAGTGGCCGAACGTGCGCGGGGAGCTGTGGGCGCCCGTCCAGTGCGGGGACTTGTCGTCGCGGATCTCGAAGCCGAGCCCCCAGTCGTTGGGCCTCTGCCGACCGAAGCCGGGCAGCACGCCGTCCAGGCCGGGGAACGCGACGTGCGTGGCGTCGGCGAGGGTGGCGGTGAGCGTCGGGGCGAGCAGCTCCGCCGCGAACAACGCCATGTCGTCGACGCTGGAGACGCCGTCCGCTGCGGGCGAGCCGGGCAGGCGTGTGGACGGCATGTCGAGCGGCTCGCAGACGGCCTGGTGCAGGTACTCGGCGAACGGCATCCCAGCGGCCGCCGCGACCGCCCCGCCCAGCACCTCGAACCCGACGTTGGAGTAGATCCGCCGCGTCGCAGGCTTGGCCTGGACCTTGCCCTCCGAGAACGACAGGCCGGACGCGTGCGCGGCGAGGTGGCGGACGGTGGAGCCGGGTGGGCCCGCGGGCGTGTCCCATTCGACGGCGCCCTCCTCCACCGCGATGAGCGCGGCGTAGGCGGTGAGCAGTTTGGTCACCGACGCCAGCCGGAACTCACGGTCGGTCTCGCCGGCGGTCGCCCGCACGCCGTCGGCGCCCACCAGCGCGGCCGCGACGTGGTCGACGGGCCAGTCCAACACCGTGCCGACCGCGAGTCGCAGGTCAGGCATCGCCGTAGACGGGGATCATGGCGCCGCTGATCGGCGCAGCGTCGGGACCGCAGAGGAAGGCGATGACCTTCGCGATCGCGGCGGGGGCGACGGCGCGGGCGGCGAGCTCCGGGGACATCCACGTCCGGTTGGCCTGCGTGTCGATCACCGACGGCAGCACGGAGTTGACCCGGATATGGTGCGGCCGCAGCTCCTCGGCCAGCAGCTGGGCCAGCCGGACGACGGCGGCCTTGCTGGTGGCGTGGGCCACCGGGGCGGGGCCGCCGACCGCGGTCTTCGACCCGACCAGCACGATCGCGCCCCCGCCCGCTGCCTCGAAGCGGGTCGCGGCGGCCTGCGCCGTCCACAGTGCGGAGCCGAAGTTGGAGGTCCAGAGGCTGACGAGGAGGTCCTCGTCGGTGTCGGCCAGCGACGCGGGTCTGAACCCGCCCGCGAGCCCGACGAGCGCGTCCGGCGTCACCGGCAGGTCGTCGACCCGGCTGAACGCAGCATGGACGGCGTCGCGCGCGGCGAGGTCCGCGCCGAGGGCGTACACCCCGTCCTGCTCGCCGAGCGCGTCCAGACGTGGCGACGGTCGGTCGAGCGCGATCACCGCGCGGCCCCGCGCGCGGAACTCCTCCACCACCGCGTGCCCGAGCGCGCCCGCGGCACCCGTCACGATCGCTGCGTCCATGGACGACATCCTGCACGCTCTCCGCATGGCACGGGCACGGGTGGGGACCTCGGGGTGGCGCTACGCGCCGTGGCGGCGCACGTTCTATCCGGAAGGTCTGCGTCAGCGCGACGAGCTCGCCCACCTCTCGCGGCGCGTCGACACGATCGAGATCAACGGCTCCTTCTACTCCCTGCAGCGGCCGCAGAGCTGGGCGGCGTGGGCGGCGCAGACCCCTGACGACTTCGTGTTCGCCGTCAAGGGCCCGCGGTTCGTCACGCACCTGAAGCAGCTGCGCGACGTCGAGACGCCGGTGGCGAACTTCCTGGCGTCCGGCGTCCTCGCGCTGGGTCCCAAGCTCGGGCCGGTGTTGTGGCAGCTGCCACCGCGGATGCGGTTCGACGCCGAGCGGGTCGGGGCGTTCCTCGCGCTGCTGCCGACCTCGACCGCCGCAGCGGCCCGCCTCGCGGAGCGGCACGACGAGCGCCTCGACGGCCGCTCCCACCTCACCACGGACGCCGACCGCCCGCTGCGGCACGCCGTCGAACCGCGGCACGAGAGCTTCCGCGATCCGGCGTTCGCCGAGCTGTTGCGCAAGCACGGGATCGCGCTGGTCGTCGCCGACTCCGCAGGCACGTGGCCGGTGTTCGACGAGTCGACGACCGACTTCCGCTACGTCCGGCTGCACGGGGCCGACGAGTTGTACGCGTCGGGCTACACCGCCGAGGCCCTCGACATGTGGGCGGCGCGGATACGGGGCTGGCGCGAGGACGCCTTCGTCTACTTCGACAACGACGCCAAGGTGCACGCCCCCTATGACGCCATCGCGCTCGCCGAGCGGCTCAGTTGACCCGGCTGGTCCGGCTGCCCCACTCCTTCTCGCGCAGCTCGAACTTCTGCACCTTGCCCGTCGACGTCTTGGGCAGGGCGGTGACCACCTCGACGTCGCGCGGCGCCTTGTAGCGCGCGATCTTCGACTTCACGTGGTCGATCAGCTCCTCGGGGGTGGCGCTCTGCCCCTCGGCGAGAACGACGAACGCCTTCGGTCGCTCGCCCCACTGCTCGTCGGGCACCCCGATCACCGCTGCCTCGACGACGGCGGGGTGCGACGCGATGGCCTGCTCGACCTCGATCGTGGAGATGTTCTCTCCCCCGGAGACGACGACGTCCTTGGCGCGGTCACGCAGCTCGACGAAGCCGTCGGGATGCAGCACGCCGAGGTCGCCGGAGTGGAACCAGCCGCCTGCGAACGCCTTGTCGGTGCCGTCCGGGTCTTCGTAGTAGCCCTTCATGACGTTGTTGCCGCGCATCACGACCTCGCCCATCGTCGTGCCGTCGGCGGGGACGTCGTTCATCTCGTTGTCCACGACGCGCAGCCAGTCGGCGCAGATCATCCCCACACCCTGGCGGGCCTGCTTCTGCGGACGGTCCGCGCCCTCGAGGTCGCTGCTGCGGTAGGCGTTGACCGAGTACGGGCCGTAGGTCTCCGTGAGCCCGTAGACGTGCACGATCCGGAAGCCCATGTCCTCGGCGGCGGCGATCGTCGTCGGCGAAGGGGGGGCGCCCGCCGTCGTGATCACGATCTGGTTGTCGAGCTTCGCCGCGGCGGGGTCGCGCAGGATCGTCGTGACGACGGTGGGCGCGCCGTTGAGGTGGGTGACGCCGTGCTCGCGGATCAGCCCCCAGATCGTGTCGCCGCGGATCTCGCGCAGGCAGATGTGCGTGCCGCCGATCGCGGTGACCGCCCACGGCGTGCACCAGCCGTTGCAGTGGAACATCGGCAGCGTCCAGAGGTAGATGCTCTCCGGCGTGAAGGCGGAGTGCACGATCTCGCCGAACGAGTTGAGGTACGCGCCGCGGTGGTGGTACATGACGCCCTTGGGCCGCCCGGTCGTCCCGGAGGTGTAGTTGATCGAGATGGTGGCGTCCTCGTCGGCGACGGTCCAGGCCAGTGCGTCGTCGCGGCCGCGGGCGAGGAGGTCGTCGTAGGTGACGCCGGAGCCGGTGCGGTCGCCGGGGTTCGCCGGGTCGATCACCGTGATGATTTCCTCGACGGTCTTGAGCGCGTGGGCCACCGGCGCGACCGACGGGTACAGCGCGGCGTCGACCACGAGCAGCTTGGCTCCTGAGTGGTCGAGGATGTAGCGGATCTCGTCGGTGGACAGCCGGGTGTTGATCGCGACGAGCACCGCGCCCGCGAGCGGCACCGCGAAGTGCGCCACGAGCATTTCGGGGATGTTGGGCAGGAGGTAGGCGACGCGGTCGCCGGGCTCGATCCCCGATCCGCGCAACGCGTGCGCGACCCGCGTCGTCTCCGCCGCGAACTCGCGGTAGGTGTGGCGCCGCTCGCCGTAGACGATGGCCGGGTGGTCTGGGAAAACCTCGGTGGAACGGCGCAGGAACGCCAGCGGTGTCAGTTGCGTCTTCCAGACGGCCGTCATGGGCTGATCCTCATCCCTGGCGTCCGGTTGCGGCAACAGATCCGGGGCTTCGGCCGGTGCTCGTTTCCGGCGCCGGTCCCGCAGGCGACCCGCCCGCCGCTACTCGTCCGAGATCGAGATGGCCGCGCGGGGGCAGGAGGCGACGCACTCCTCCAGCTTCGGCCGCAGCGCTTCCGGTGGGTTCTCGTCGAGGATGTAGAGGAAGTCGTCGTCACGGACCTCGAACACCTCGGGCAGGATGCCCATGCAGACGGCGTTGGACTCGCAGAGATCGAAATCGACCTTGACCTTCATGCTGCCATCGTGCTCCTGCCGCGCCGGCCCGACCAGGTCAGGTGACCCTCCGACTGCGGCGCTACGGGGCGACGAGGGGCAGGGCAGGGGTCGTGGGGACCGGTACGGGCTCGACGCCGACGCGGAAGGACTGCGTCGTGGGGCCGGGCAGCGGGAGGTCGGCAGGCGCAGCGGCGACCGCGGTGCCGGTCATGGCGATGGCGAGGGCGAGGCTCAGCGTCGCGGTCGCAGCGGCCACGCGGAAGCGGCAGGTCAGTGACATGGCGGCCTCTCGATCAAACGGCCGGAACCTGGGGAGCGTCGGCCTGCTGGCTCATCCGAGTCGGCAGCACACGGTGTTACTGACGCCTACCAAGTTGGGCCGAACGGCCGATCCTCAACCGGTGAGTCGTGCAGCTCGGCGCGGGGAGTGGGGCTGCTCGGCGAGGTGAGTCGTGCAGCTCGGCACGGTGAGTCGGGCATTTCGGCACGGCGAACTGGTCGGCTCTGTATCCCGGAGCCACTGCGGTGATCGGCAGGCTCGGCCGTCGACGTCGCGGTGGCGTCCGCTGGACCAAGGGACGGCCCAGCCAGGGACGGCTCCGTCAGGGACGGCCCCGTCAGGGACGGCGCAGCACCGGACGCAGCGCGTCGAGGACTTCGGCGTTCTCGATCGTGCTTGGGACCGGCTCGTCGACCCCGTCGGCGATGCCCCGCATGGTCTTGCGCAGGATCTTGCCCGACCGGGTCTTGGGCAGCGCATTGACGACCGCGACATCCCTGAGCGACGCGACTGCGCCGATCTGGTCGCGCACCAACTGCACCAACTCGGCCCGCAGCTCGTCCGCCTCGCGCGACACCCCTGCCTTGAGCACGACGAACCCGCGCGGAACCTGCCCCTTCATCGAGTCGGCCACGCCGATCACCGCGCACTCGGCGACATCGGGATGCGCGGCGAGCACCTCCTCCATCCCGCCCGTCGACAGCCGGTGCCCGGCCACGTTGATCACGTCGTCGGTGCGGCCCATGACGTAGACGTAGCCGTCGGCGTCGATGCGCCCGCCGTCGCCGGTGAGGTAGTAGCCGGGGAAGGCGGACATGTAGGAGGAGACGAAGCGCTCATCGTCGTGCCACAGCGTCGGCAGGGAGCCGGGGGGCATCGGCAGCTTCACGACGATGGCCCCGTCGGACCCGTCGACGATCTGCTGACCCGAGGAGTCGAGCACCTGCACGTCCCATCCCGGCAACGGCCGGGTCGGCGAGCCGGGCTTGATCGGCAGCAGCTCGATGCCCGCGGGGTTGGCCACGATCGGCCAGCCCGTCTCGGTCTGCCACCAGTGGTCGATCACGGGAATGCCCAGCAGCTCCGACGCCCAGCGGTAGGTCTCGGGGTCGAGGCGCTCGCCCGCGAGGTAGAGGTATTTGAGCGACGAGAGGTCGTACTTGGCGGCGTACTCGCCGTTCGGGTCCTCCTTCTTGATCGCCCGGAACGCGGTGGGTGCGGTGAACAGGCTGCGCACCCCGTGCTCGGCGACGACCCGCCAGAACTGCCCCGCGTCGGGCGTGCCGACCGGTTTGCCCTCGTACAGCACCGTCGTCGCGCCTGCGAGCAGCGGCGCATAGACGATGTAGGAGTGCCCGACGACCCAGCCGACATCGGAGCCGGTGAAGATCGTCTGGCCCGGTCCGACGTCGTAGACGTTGGGCATTGACCAGGTCAAGGCGACCGCGTAGCCGCCGCCGTCGCGCACGACGCCTTTCGGCTTTCCCGTCGTACCGGAGGTGTAGAGGATGTAGAGCGGGTCGGTGGCCGCGACCGGCACGCACGCGGCTGGGGCGGCCTCCGCCACCGCCGTCGCCCAGTCGACGTCGTCCTCGCCCATCTCCGCGACGGCCTGTGGCCGCTGCAGGATGACGCGCTTGGCGGGCTTGTGCGTCGCCAACTCGACCGCCTTGTCCAGCAGCGGCTTGTACGCGAGCACCTTCTTGCCCTCGATCCCGCACGACGCCGACACGATCACCGACGGCGTGGCGTCATCGATGCGCACGGCCAGCTCGTTCGGCGCGAACCCGCCGAAGACCACGGAGTGCACTGCGCCGATCCGGGCGCACGCGAGCATGGCGACCGCGGCCTCGGGCACCATCGGCATGTAGATCACGACACGGTCGCCGACGCCGACACCGAGCCCGGCCAGCACTCCGGCGAACGCGGCAACGTCGTCGCGCAGCTGCGTGTACGTGTAGGTGCGCCGGGTGTCGGTGACGGGCGAGTCGTAGATCAGCGCCGCTTGGTCGCCGCGGCCCGCGTCGACGTGGCGGTCGAGCGCGTTGTGGCAGACGTTGAGGCGCCCGTCGGGGAACCACCGGTAGAACGGCGGGTGGGAGTCGTCGAGCGCGCGGGTGGGTGGCACTTCCCACTCGATTCCGCGTGCCGCCGTCAGCCAGAAGGACTCGGGATCCTCGGTGCTGGCTCGAAAGACGTCCTCGTAAGCACCCACCGGTCGGCCTCCTCGCCAGCTGTTTCCCGGACCCTATGACTGCGGGCTCCGTCTCGACCACCCGCCTGCGGCCCCGCTGGCGCTTCACCCGTTTGGCAGACTTACCGGAGGCTTGAGTCACTCGTTCGACTTATCGTGACGATGCCGCTACGGCCGGTCCCGTTGGCGCCCTGGACGAGGGTGCCCGCTCCCGCGCGTCCCCGGTCGGTACCTGTGCTGGCCGTCGTCCTCGCCGCCGTCGCCGTCCTTGCGCTGGCTGTCGCAGTGGTCGGTCTGCGCACGACACCCAGCGCGCCGCGCATCGCCGCTGGTGACGCCTGCGGACCGGCGTGGGTCACCGCGTGGCAGGCCGCAATGCAGCCGGGCCCAGCGCCTGCGGACGTCATCGGAGGCGCGACGCTGCGGATGATCATGCGGCCGCAGGTCACGGGCGCGCAGGTGCGGGTGCGGCTGTCCAACGCGTATGGAACGGCGCCGCTGCACGTCGACGCGGCGTCGGCGGCGCGGGCGGGCGAAGGCGCGGCACTCGTCCCGGGTACCGCGCACCCGGTGACGTTCGACGGTCGGCTCAGCACGGTGATCCCGGCAGGTGGCGAAGTCGTCAGCGACATGGTGCCGGTCGTCGCCGACACGGCCACGCCGCTCGCCGTCTCGGTGGCGGTGCCGCAGGTGCCGCCGGTCGTCAGCGAGCATCCCGTCGCGCTGCAGACGTCCTGGCTCGCTCCGCGAGGTGTGCGGCCGGACGCCGACGGTGGGGCGTTCGGGGTCCCGCTCACGTCGTGGTTGCTGGTCAGCGGCGTCGAGGTGTTGGCGCCGCGGCCGGTGCACGCCGTCGTCGCGGTCGGGGACTCGATCACTGACGGCGTCGGCAGCACACCGGACGCCGACGCCCGCTGGACCGACGCGTTGGCCGCCCGGCTCACGGCCGCAGGCGGGACCGCGACGATGGCCGTGCTCAACGCCGGGCTCTCGCGCAACGAACTGCTAGCGGCCACACCGGCGGGCGGGGCTTCGCCTGCGACTCGGTTCGAGCGGGACGTCGCGGCGGCCGTCGGCGTGACCGACGTCGTGCTCAACATCGGGACGAACGACATTGCCGCAGGTCGGGACGCCTCGGCGATCGAAGGGGGCATCGTCCGGTTCGCTGACCAGGCAGGCGCGGCGGGCAAGCGCGTCTTTCTCACGACGATCACGCCGTCCGACGCGGGGGCGCACGGGACGCCCGCCGCCGACGCGACTCGCGACGCCGTGAACGCCTGGGTCATGGCGCACGGGCGGGAGCACGCCGCAGGCGTGATCGACTTCGCGGCGGCGGTCGCGGACCGTGCGCATCCGGAAAGGCTCGCGCGGAACGCCGACGCAGGCGACGGGCTGCACCTGTCGGCCGCGGGCTACCGGGCGCTCGCAGCCGCCGTTCCGGTCGCCGCGCTCACGGGCAGCCCGTGCCTGGCAGGCGACTCGTTCGCGCGTATGGCGATGTCGAGCGCGGGCACGTGAAGACCGGCGCTGGTCGCGCCGGCTGGTTGGGCGTGGCGTGCGGGGCGCCGATCAGGGGATGGGCGAGCGCACTGCGGACTCGGCGTTCCAGGCCGACTCGGCGTGCTGGGATGCCCGACTCACCGTGCCAAGGTGCACGACTCACCCTGCTGGGGTGGCCTGACTCGGCGTGCTGAGATGCCCGGCTCACCGTGCCAAGGTGCACGACTCACCCTGGGGCGGTGCCTGACTCGGCGTGCTGGAACGCCCAACTCGGTGTGCCGAACTGCACGACTCACCTTGTGGGTCAGGAGCGCAGGCCCAGGCGGCGGAGGCTGCGCTTGCGGGTGGGCTCGTCGACGACGATCGGCAGGGGGCCCGTCGGGGTGCCCTCGCGGTCGAGGCACTCGATCACCCAGTCGACGACCAGCGCGCCCGGCGACACCCCGCGCTCCTGGGCGATCCGGCGCAGCTGCTCGGTCCGCAACGCGGGTAGCCGCAGCTGGAAGACCTGCGCTGTCCCGAACCGGCCGGTCGTCTCCGTCGGGTGCTCGGTGTCGGCCGCGAGCGCGGCCAGGTACGAGTCGAGGTCGCCTGCTCCGCCGAGCGCCGTCTCCATCTGTGCGGGATCTTCGGGGCGCGCGTTGGGGGCGCGGTGGCGCGAGCGGGACTGCGACATGGCGGGCAGCCTACGGCGGTGGCCGCGCGCCGAGCCGTCAACCCGCCAGCTCGAACCCGGCGTGCAAGAGCGCAGCTCCGACCTCTTCGGGCTTGATCTCCCGTACGGCGACGACGGTGACCGCGCCGGTGGCCAGCTCGACGTCCACCGAGCTGACGCCCTCGATGCCGCTGACCTCCTGCGATACGGACAGCGCGCAGTGGCGGCAGGTCATGCCGCTGACGTGGAACTCGGTGCGGATCGGTGTCCGGACAGACATGATGCCTCCTCGACGGGCCAGCCTCGCTGATCATGGCAGAAAGCCCGGATTACCAGTCTGCGAGGGTACTGGTCCGTGTTCGGTGCGTCACTGCTCCACTACGGCCTCACCCGGGAAGAGGCGTGCCATGGAGTGCCCCGGGTGGGTAACGTTGTGGTCACGGCCGCGGGGGTGAGTGCGGCGCGTGCCGAGTCGGTACGCGGAGCACTGGGTCGGGTGAATTGACGGGCACTGTCGCCCGGAATCCCTCGCGTGCTCATCGTCAGGGGTAACGAGTTCGGGGAGGCGCGGATGAGCGGCGGCATCGGGAGCGTGCGACGAGACGTGACGGACGATCGGATCGGCCCAGTCGACATCCCCAGCCAACGCACGGCGTCCGACGCCTACCGGGTGTCGGAAGAACAGCTGCACCGCGCACGGATGGTCGTGGCGCGCAACTCGGCGGACCAAGAGGACCTGCGTCAGATGCTCGACATGTTGGGCCTCATCTCGCCCAACCCCGACCAGCCCCCGCCGGTCACCCGCTGACCAGCGGGAACGACTCAAGCACCCCCGGCAGAGCGGGTCCGCCCCGCAGTGCCCTATGCTTGGCTCGCTCCCAACGGACGGTCGGTGCCTGCGAGGACGGTGAAGACGGTCCGAGTCCCCATCGTCTAGCGGCCTAGGACTCCGCCCTTTCAAGGCGGCAACGCGGGTTCGAATCCCGTTGGGGGTACGCTTCACCGAAGGTGAAAGTTCGACGCAGTACCGGCAGTACGAGCACGATGCACTAAGAGTTTGGCCCAGTGGCGCAGTTGGTTAGCGCGTCGCCCTGTCACGGCGAAGGTCGCGGGTTCGAGTCCCGTCTGGGTCGCTTCCTCCACGTCCGGTGCACCGCACCGGCGCGGCCAGGTAGCTCAGTTGGTACGAGCGACCGCCTGAAAAGCGGTAGGTCGGCGGTTCGACCCCGCCCCTGGCCACCATGCTTCACCAGCTTGAGAGCCCGGGTTCGGGTCAATCGGGCGGGTCACGGCCGAGTGGACAGGGGCGACGTTCTGCCGCGCTGGTCAGCCCAGCAGTTCGCCGATGGCGGTCTTCAGATTGGCTAGCGCTTCTCGGTAGAACCGGGGACCGTACGAGACTCGCGCCACGCCCAGCTCACGAAGCCTGTCCAGGTCCGGCCCCCCGGGCCTGGTGTTGGCGTTGACCGGCCCGGGCAGCTCGGCGACCAGGGTGGCGATGTCGCGCTCGTCCCCCACGCCGATCGGGTAGACGCAGTCGGCCCCGGCCTCCAGGTAGCGGCGGCCGCGCCGCACCGCCTCGGCGAGCCGCTCGGCCGCAGGCACCCCGGACGGCGGCAGGAAGACGTCGATGCGCGCGTTGACGACGATCGGGACCCCGGCCTCGTCCGCGGCGCCCCGGACCGCGGCCAGCCGCTCGGCCTGCCGTCCGGGCTCGGTGAGGCCACCGGCACGGTGGTCGGTGTCCTCGAGGTTGCAGCCGACCGCGCCGGTCTCCAGCAGCCGCCCGACCAGCTCTTTCGGCGGCAGGCCGTAGCCCGCCTCGGCGTCGACCGTGACGGGGACCGACACCACCCGAGCTATGCGTCCTGCCGCGGCGAACATCTCCTGCCACGGTGCGCCTTCGCCGTCGGGATACCCGAGCATCGCCGAGATGGCGGCGCTGGCGGTAGCGACCGCGGGGAACCCGGCCTCGGCCACGACCGTGGCGCTGGCCGCGTCCCACGCGTTGGGCAGCACGAGCATCCGGTCGCCGTGGTGCAGCTTGCGCAGCTGCTCGGCGCGAGCCTTCAGGTCAGGGGCCATGGGGTCCTCCTCGTACGGGGTGGGTGATCATCCGACGACCAGGCCGCCGGTGAGGTTGGTGATCGCCCCGGTGATCGCGCCTGCGCGATCCGAGGCGACGAAGGCGGCGACGTCGGCGACTTCGGCGACGGTGGGCAGTCGCTTGCGCAGCGTCAGCTCGGTCATGCGGGACCGGAACGCGTCGCGGCTGATGCCGTGGGCCTCGGCGTGCAGCCCGTACACCTCGGTGAGCTGCGGCGTCTCCGGCATTCCGGCCGCGTTCAGGCAGACGACCCGGACGCCGTACGGTCCGAGCTCGGCGGCCAGCCCCCTCGAAAGGGCTTCGATCGCCGCCCACGCGGGCGCCATGCCGCCCGTGAGCGGGACGGAGCTGCGGGAAGGGCTCGCCGTGATCGTCACGATCACGCCCGATCCCTTGGCGGTCATGCGGCGGGCGGCAGCCCGGGCGGTCAGGAAGTCTTCTCCGCCACCACCTCCAGCGTGTCGCGCGTGCGTCCGGCCAGGAAGACCCGGGCTCCCTCCGCGGCGAAGGCCTGCGCGACCGCGCTGCCCACAGCCCCGCCCGCTCCCGTAGACGACGGCGTTCTTCTTCTCGAGCAGCACTGTTGCTCCTGACTTCGATGGGTCGATGTCTTCGCTGGGTCTGGTCCCGCTCGGCGAGGTCGTCATCGCCCCACCAGGGCCGCGAACCGGCGCTCGAGCGCCTTGGCCGCACCGTTGTTCCAGCTCTGCGCCAGGGACTCGGACATGGGGTCCGGAAAGATCTCCTCGTCCCCCTTCTCGACGCCGTCGAGGATGCCCACCGCGACCGACTCCGCCGACGCCTTCGGGATGTCCAGGTCACTGGACATCTCGGTGTCCACCGGGCCCGCCAGCACGGCATGGACCCGCACGCCTCGGGCTGCCAGCAGCGCGCGCAGCGACTGCGACAGCGAGAACGCGGCGGCCTTCGAGACCGAGTACGCCGGAATGACCGGAATGGGCGCGAAGGCCGCCACCGACAGAACGTTGACGATGGCGCCGTGGCTGCGGGCCAACAGCGGCAGGAACGCCCGGGTCACGCCGAACGTGCCGAAGAGGTTGACCGAAAGCTGCCGCTCGAGTGCGGCCGTGTCGCTCAGGTCGTCGTACAGCGCCACGCCCGCGTTGTTGACGAGGATGTCGAGGGAGTCGACGCTCTCGACGGCGGCCTGGGTCTGCGCGGCGTCGGTGACGTCCAGAGTCAGCGGCGTGACCCGCCCGTCCGGATGGGACAGGGGACGGCGTGTGCCTGCGTACACCCGCTCCGCCCCCCTGCTCAGAGCGTCCTCGACCAGGGCCCGGCCGATGCCGCGGTTGGCCCCGGTCACCAGGATCGTGCTGCCTGCGATCGTCATGCGTCTCTCCTCAGGATCAGGAACGGTCCGCGACGTCGACGGCGTCCACGAACGCGTTCCCAAGGACAGACACGGCGCTCGTCCCGAACTGGGCGCACCGGCAGCGCCCAGTTCCGCCTGCCGCCGGGGTCAGTACTGGGAAGAGCTCTGAACGGAGGTGGCGGATGTCGGGGGAACTGCTCCAGCGGGCGCGCGCAGGCGATCGGGACGCGTTCACCGCACTGGTCGCGCCGCATCGCGGCGAACTGCACGCGCACTGCTACCGCATGCTCGGTTCCCTACAGGACGCCGAGGACGCGCTGCAAGAGACGCTCCTGGCGGCCTGGGTCGGCCTCGCCGGATTCGAGGGGCGCGCATCCGTCCGAACGTGGCTGTACCGCATCGCCACCAACCGGTGCCTCAACATGTTGCGCGCGTCCGGGCGGCAGCAGGTGTCCGCGTCGACGGCCCCGGTGCTGCCGGAGCCGACCCGCCTCGGTGGGGTGCTGTGGCTGCAGCCGTATCCCGACGCGCTGCTGGAGGAGCGCTCGGACCGGGCACCGGGGCCCGAGGCCCAGTACGAGTCCCGCGAGGCGATCTCGCTCGCGTTCGTCACCGCCGTCCAGCTCCTGCCGCCGAACCAGCGGGCCGTGCTCCTGCTGCGCGATGTGCTCGGTTACCGCGCGAGCGAGACCGCCGAATTGCTCGGGCTCACCGAGGACGCGGTCACCAGCGCCCTCAAGCGTGCCCGCGCCACGATGAACGCCACCCGCTCGCGGCAAGCCCCGCCGCCGCCGCCCGGGTCCCCGGAGGAGCGTGCGCTGCTCGACCGCTTCGTCGCGGCCTTCACCGAACCGGACGTCGACGCGCTCGTCGCGCTCATGACCGACGACGCGTGGGTGCGGATGCCGCCTCTTCCGTTCGAGTACTGCGGGCGTGACGTCGTGCACGGCTTCTTCAGCGTGATCCACGCTCACCTGGGACGGATCGGTCGGATGGTGCCGGTGCGGGCCAACGGCCAGCCCGCGTGGGGCGAGTACGTCCGTGACCAGGTGACCGGCGGCCTGCATCTTGTCGGCGTCATCGTGCTCGGCCTCGCAGGAGACCGGATCTGCGCGGTGACCCGGTTCGACACGGCGGTCGCGCCCTACCTCGGTCTGCCCCGGACGCTCGAATGACGCCGCCTGGCGAGGAGAGTCGCATCCCGTCGTCGCTGGATCACCCGCGCAGGCCAAGGCCCGTTAGCATCGCCGTGGCGAGGCTTTCTTCGACGACCCGTGACGGCGGAAAGGGCTCAGCAGGATGCGACAGCCGTTCGGCCGTTCGACGGGGGTTGCCCATTGGACGTTCTGGAAGCTGCCCCTGCGTGTCAAGATCCCGATTCTCGTGGTCGACGCCGTCGTCTTCCTCTCCACCGTGGTCGGCACGGTCGTCTGGGTCACGAACGGCGTGCCTGCCAGGCAGTCGTGGCCGTGGCTGGTCGTCGCGCTGATCGCGGCCGGTGTGCTGAGCACCGAGGCTTCGCTCGGGGTGGAGAGGGTCCGCCGCCAGTCCGAAGCCAACCCGCACCTCGACCTGAGCTCGGTCTGGACCTTCGCGGGCGCCGTGCTGCTCCCCGGCCCGTTGGCGGCGGCCATAGCCACTGCCATCTACGTCCACATCTACCTGCGGGTCTGGCGTCGCACCGGGGTGCCGTTGCACCGCGCTCTGTTCAGCACGGCCACGATCCTGCTCTCGGTCCAGATCTCGGCGGTCGTGACGACGGGGCTCGGCGGCGACGCGATCTTCCAGAGCATCGAGGGCGTGCTCGCCGTCGTCGCCGGGATGATCGCCTACACCGCGGTCAACCTGGCGCTCGTCGTCCTCGTGATCGTGGCCAGCGGGCTGGAGCGCGGTGCGACGGTGCGTCAGGTCATCGCGCCCGTCGACGATGCCGCACTCGAGTTCGCGACCCTGTCCATGGGCGCGCTGGTGGCCGCGGCCGCGTCGACGTTCGGACCCGCCTACGTCCTGCTCGGGCTGCCTCCGTTGATCGTCCTGCACCGCACGGTGCTCGTCCGGCAGCTCGAGGAGGACGCCAGCACGGACGGCAAGACCGGGCTGCTGAACGCCGCGGCGTGGCGGGAGCGGGCGGGTCGGGCGGTGCTGAGCGCCGAGCGGCCCACCGAGTCGTCGACGGTGCTGGTGCTGGACCTCGACCACTTCAAGCTCGTCAACGACCGCTTCGGTCACCTGGTGGGCGACCAGGTGCTCGCGGCCGTCGCCACCGCCGTCGAGGACGAGGTCCGCGACGCCGACATCGTCGGCAGGTTCGGCGGCGAGGAGTTCGTCGTGTTGCTGCGTGGCGTCGACGACGATGATCCACGATCGGGCGCGAGTGCCGTGGCGGAGCGGATCCGGGAGCGGATTGCCTGCCTACGCGTCACTGTCCCCGGCCCGCAGGGGCCGCTGATCGTCGACGGGCTGACGGTGTCCATCGGCGGCGCCACCATGCCGCGCGACGGGCGCGACCTCGCAGGCCTGTTGGAGATCGCCGATGCCGCCATGTACGAGGCCAAACGGGCGGGCCGCAACCTCGTTCGCATGGGGTACGTGGACAAGGCCCGACCTGAGCGGGGACGCAGGCCTCGCCTGGGCTAGGTCCCGCGCCGGATAGGCACAGTTCTTGCGACGAGTACTCCTGCCACGAATGCGGAAAGGGCCTGCGCACGAGAGGCGCCTGCCCATTTCCGGATCGTCGAACTCGGTGAGGTACGGGTCGACCCGCCGACGCCGCGCTCGTGGCGGGTAGTCGTCAGGAGGCGGCGGGCGGGGCGGGGAGGTCCGCTACCGCAGGGGCGGACGCGGCGGCCGGTGCTGCAGGCGCGGCCGAAGCGGCGGGCGCCGCAGCCGTAGGCGCGGCCGGGGCGAGCGGAGCGGCGGGCGGGACAGAGCCGGCGGCCGGGGCGAGCGGAGCGGCGGGAGCGGCTGGGGCAGCCGGAGCGGCGGAAGCGACAGACACGGCCGGGGCAGCCGGAAGGACGGAAGCGGCGGGAGCGGCCGGGGCCGCCGGGGGGTCGACGGGAGCGGCCGGAGCAGCGGCGAGCTGCGGAGCGGTGGGAACTGCCGGGCAGTCGGCGCTGGTGTCTGCGGACACCGTCGCGGCGGGTGCGGCGCCACCCTGCGGGGCTGCGGCGCCACCCTGCGCGGCTGCGGCGGTAGGTGCGGCTGCGGCGGGTGCGGATACGGGTGCGGCGCCACCCTGTACAGCTGCGGCGGTAGGTGCGGCTGCTGCGGCTGCGGCGGCGGCGACGGTGGCTCCGGCGGGGGCGGCCGCGGGCGATACACCGGGCGAGGCCGGGGGACACGGCGTCGTTGCAGCTGCCGGGCCCGCGGAGACCGCCGAGGACGCGTCCAGGGTCGGCGCGGGGTTCTGCACCGCCGACTGCGCGGCGACCGGCTCACTGGCCTGCGAGTCGGACGCCGACACCCCCAGAACGGCCAAGCCTGCGGCGGAGACGTCGGGCATCGGCACCGGAAGCGACGAACCGGACCCGCCCGTTGCCGACTGACCTACGCCGCCGGACGGCACCCCGGGAGCAGAGGGGAGGGCGGGCGCCAGGCCGCCCAACAGCCCCGGCAACAGCCCCTGGACCGTCTGCAGGACGCTGTTCAGCAGGCCGCCGAGGGGCGTGGCCGGTACGTCAGGTGCGGTCGGCGCCTGCGCGGCGTGGGTGGGCTCGGCGGCCTGCGCCACACCGCCCCCGCAGCCGATCAGCAACCCGGCCGCCGCAGCGGCGATGACGATGGACATTGCGCGACTCCGCACGGGAGCCTCCCGATCAAGTAGGGGTTGGGGCGCCGCGAATCATGGGGCGCCCGTCCCTTCCCCACCAGGGCGGCGATTTGTCGTGGCGACTCCTCCGGTGACCGTGCGTCGATCGCCGACGGCCCCGACTCAGCGGATCGGGGTCGCCCGATCCGGGTCCGCCGGTTACCCGTCACCCGGGCGCGCCGGTCGTCGCCGCCTCCCGTCGTCAGCAATCCGCGCGGCGTCACCCTTCGGCATGGCACTGCACGGAAGGCTGACACTGATCACAGCACGTGCGCACCAGCGGGGCACGGCTCACTGACCGTCACCGCTACCGCGCGAGGCGCTCCAGCCGTCGCGCGGTGGGCCAACGCACCGAGTGCACCCAGCCGAACTTCTCGAAGATCCACACCAGCCGCGCGGAGACGTCGATCTGGCCACGCTTGACGCCGTGGCGCGCGCAGGTGGGGTCGGCGTGGTGCAGGTTGTGCCACGACTCGCCGAACGAGAGCAGCGCGAGCCACCAGACGTTGGCCGAGCGGTCGCGGCTGGCGAAGGGCCTGCTGCCGAACATGTGGCAGATCGAGTTGATCGACCATGTGACGTGGTGCAGCAGTCCCACCCGCACCAGCCCGCCCCACAGCAGCGCGGTGAGCGCGCCCCACCACGACCAGGTCACCAACCCGCCGACCAGTGCGGGCACTCCGAGGCTGGCCACCGTCAAGAGGATGAAGTGTCGGTCGACGGCCTGGATGTCGCGGTCCGCGAGCAGATCGGGGGCGAAGCGACGGGCGTTCGTGCGGTCGCGGTTGAGCAGCCAACCCATGTGCGCGTGCCAGAACCCGCGTGCCACGGCGACCGGGCCGGTGCCGAACAGCCACGGCGAGTGCGGGTCGCCCTCCTTGTCGGAGAAGGCGTGGTGGCGCCGGTGGTCCGCGACCCAGCTCACCACGCCGCCTTGGAAGGCGAGGCTGCCCGCGATCGCCAGCGCCACGCGCATCGGCCTCGGCGCTTTGAACGAGGAGTGGGTGAAGTAGCGGTGGAACCCGACCGTCACACCCATGCCGCTGACGACATACGCGACGAGGGCGATCACGACGTCGGTGACGTGCAGGCCCCAACCCCAGGCGAGCGGCACCGCGACGGCGAGCGCGACCAGCGGGAAGACCATGAACGCGATCACGAGCGCCTGCTCGACCACGGACTTGCGGCCCTCGAGGAGGGGAGTGGGCGGGGGTCGTTCTTGCAGGGTCGCGGACATGCGTCACCTTCGTTTCGGCGGGGGGACGCGGGCCATCGCGGAGGGGCGATGTCGACGTGTCGCCGCGACCGAGGTCACGATATAGCAACGGCATGCCCGCGCGCTGCCGCTCATCGCGCCGAGGAGGCTGCTCGTCGCGCCTGCGTGGTACGTTCCGCGCCCCGGCGGCGCAGTGCCGTCCGGGATCGCGTCACACATGGAGATCACGCATGCCGCAGGGCACCGTCAAGTGGTTCAACGCCGAAAAGGGCTTCGGCTTCATCGCCACCGACGACAACGGTCCGGACGTCTTCGTCCACTACTCCGCCATTCAGTCCGACGGCTTCCGCACACTGGAGGAGAACCAGCGCGTCTCCTTCGAGGCGAGCCAGGGCGCGAAGGGTCCGCAGGCCGACACGGTCCGTCCGATCTAGATCGCTTCCCACGCCACAGTGCCGACGACTCCCTCGGGGTCGTCGGCACTGTCGTGTCCGGGGCTCGCCGCTGGCCGTGTCCGAGGGCGCCGGGCGGGCGAAGGGCAGGCGGCCGCGGAGGGCGCCCGCCCGCCGACCCCGGCAGGCGAACCGGCGGTCCCTCGACGAACGGGCGAACGCGCACCGTGACCAAACAGTGACTCCGCTCGTCTCGGCGTCACGCTCGGTCGCCGCCTGCGGGTTTTGGCGGAGTTCCCCCGCGGGCACACTCTGCGTTGTAGGTCACGTAAGGAGCGCCGCGTCGGCGCCCGCGAGGAGGTTTGCGATGTCGGGCTGGGACAGCTACCGCGCGGTGTACGGCGCGGAGCTGCGCGCGGCGGCGCGCGAGTTCACCGACCACGGGTGGCCGGTAGCCGAGCAGTCGGCCGCCACGCTGCTGCTGCTCACCGGGCGCGCTCTCGAGGTGTTGGAGGTGCCAGCGGCGATCGGTCGCGGGATCTGCGCCCAACTGCGCGACGCCGACGTCGTCGTGCCGGTCGCGGCGACGCCGACCGGGTCGTGGTGGTACCCCGTCACGCCGGGCGGGCGGCTGCCGTACGCCCTGCACGACGTCGACGGAGTGGTGCTGCACGGCGTCGGCGATGCGGTGGCGGCTCCGCCGTCGCAGGGGCCCGACGGGTGGGTGCACTGGCGCGTGGCCCCGGCCGCGTGCGGTTACGGCCTCGCGCCCGCCGACCTGATCTTCTCGGCCGCGGCGCACGCCGCCCGGCTGTGGGCTGACGATGCACACCCGGGCGCCCAGCGGCCCGCCGGTGCGTTAGCCGTCGGAATGCGGTCTTAAGGAGACCGCGCCAGGCTTCCGGTCACTGTCCTCGCCTCCGCGAGCCCGTCGAGGCGCGCCGAGGACATCCGGGAAGCCGGTGGTGCGACCACCGCGGCGGGGCACTTCCCCGGTCGCCGTGTTGACCGCACCGCAAACGTGGCCGGGGTCGGTGGATTACCACCGACCCCGGCCAGTACCAATCGACGACGGCGCACGCGGGAGCCGAGTGTCGTCGACCGGATGGGGCAACACCCGCCGCCGACACTGCCCCCGGCCGGTTTACCGGCAACGAGGCGCCGTGGTCCGGGCGAGAGCTTTCGGTGCTGCGCTCGACGCTCCGGACACCAGGTGTTCGTCGAGACAGGCACTATAGGTTCGTGACGACCTCACAAAGCCCCCGATCGGACGCGGTTGCGCCGATCGAGAAGCCACGCACGCTCCCGGTCGTGGAGATCGGCTTAGGCATCGGCCGCGTGGATGCCTCCACGCGGGCGCGGGACCTGCGCAAGATGAAGCGGATCGCTACCGGGCTGCTGCTCGTAGCCGCTGTCATCTTCCTCGGCGCGCGGTTCTGGGAGGTCAACGCCGGGCCGGTCTGGATCGGCTACGTGCGGGCGATGGCCGAGGCAGGCATGGTCGGTGCGCTCGCCGACTGGTTCGCCGTCACCGCGCTGTTCCGCCATCCGCTGGGCCTGCCGATCCCGCACACGGCGATCATCCCCACGAAGAAGGACGTGCTCGGCGACAGCCTGGGCGACTTCGTCGGCGAGAACTTCCTGTCCGAGGACGTCGTGCGCGACAAGCTGGCCCGCGTCGAGGTCGCCTCGCGGGTCGGGGCGTGGGTCGCGCAGCCCGTCAACGCCGACCGGGTCACCGCCGAACTCGCCACCGCCGCTCGCGGGGTCGTCACCGTGCTGCGCGACGACGCCGTCCAAGAGGTGATCGAACAGGTCCTCGTGCGCAAGCTCCTCGATCGCCCGATCGGGCCGCCGCTCGGCACCATTCTGACGGGCGTGCTGGCGGACGGCGCCCACCACCGGCTCGTCGACCTCGTCTGCGACCGCGCCTTCGACTGGGTCAGCGGCAACCACGACATGGTGATGCGGGTCGTGCACGAGCGGGCCCCTTCGTGGTCGCCGCGGTTCATCGACGACCTCGTCGCCGACAAGGTGTTCGCGGAGGTGCAGAACTTCGCGTTCGCGGTGAAAACCGACCCCGAGCACCCGCTGCGCAAGGCCATCGACACGTTCCTCATCGAGTTCGCCACCGACCTGCAGCACGACCCCGACACAATCGAGCGCGCCGAGCGGATCAAGCTGCAGGTCGTCGGACACCCGGACGTGCAGAAGTTCATCGGTCAGGCGTGGAGCACGGTGAAGTCGCTGATCCTCGACGCCGCGTCCGACCCGTCCAGCGCGTTGCGCCTGCGCGTGCGTGATGGCCTGCTGAGCTTCGGCGAACGGCTGAACACCGACCCCGAGCTGCGCGCCAAGATCGACGGCTGGCTGGGCGACGCGGCCGGGTACGTCGTGCGGCACTACCGGCGCGAGATCACGACGCTGATCACCGACACGGTGTCCCGCTGGGACGCCGACGAGACCTCGCGGAAGGTCGAGCTACAGGTGGGCCGCGACCTCCAGTTCATCCGGATCAACGGCACCGTGGTCGGGTCGCTGGCCGGGCTCGTGATCTATGCGGTGGGGCAGCTGCTGTTCCTGCTCTGAGGCCAGCCCCCCGTGCGCGGAAAACGTTGCCCCAGCAACGTTTTCCGCGCACGGCCCTATTGCGCCCCGATCGCCAACCCGAGGCCTGCGGCGCCCAGTCCGGCGAACACCGAGCCCAGCGCGTTGAACACGGCAAACAGCTTGCTGCCGCCGTCGGCGAGCTGGACGGTCTCGTACCCGAACGTCGAGTACGTCGTGAGCGCCCCGCAGAACCCGGTGCCGACCAGCGCGGTCAGCGCGGGCGACGCCGCCGCGCCGACGACTACCCCGAGCACGAACGAGCCGACCACGTTGACCGTGAACGTGCCCCAGGGGAACCCGGTGCCGTGCCGCGACTGGACGAGGCGGTCGGTGGCGAAGCGCAGCGGCGCGCCGACCGCGGCACCGAGCACCACCAGCAGCGGGATCACCGCGGCAGCCTTCGGGCGAGCGCCAGGCCGACCCGGGTGGCGACGAGCGCCGCGACGAGCGTTCCCGCCAGGTACGCGCCCGCCAGGCCGACCCGGCCCGCGGCGATCAGCTGCTGCGCGTCGACGGCGTAGGTCGAGAACGTGGTGAAGCCGCCCAACACCCCGGTGCCGAGGAACGGGCGCGCCAGCGGATGCCCGCGTCCGCGCTCGACCACCGCCACGATCAGCACGCCCATCAGCAGGCCCCCCGCCACGTTGATCAGCAGCGTGCCCCACGGGAACGTCCCCGGCTGGTGCGGGAGGAGCAGGCCGACGCCGTAGCGGGCCGACGCGCCGAGCATGCCGCCGACGGCCACAGCGGCGAACGCCCGACCCTGCCCCGCGAGCGGAGCTGTTGCCGACGGGGGTGGGGCGAAGACCTCGTCCTCGCCGCCCTGGGGGAGCGACGCCATGGGCACGGTCTAGCACGGACCCGTGACCGAGGCCACGCGACCTGCGCAAGCACTGTGCTTGCAGGAGCTAGCACCCTTCGGTAACGTCGATGAGGACGGGTCGGAGGTGGAGTGGATGGGCAGCCCGAACGACGGCAACGCGGTGGGCCACGCGGTCGAACACGTGGGAACCGCCGTCGAGAAGGCCGTCGAGAAGGCCGTCGACGACATCGGCAGCTACATCCGCAGCCAGCGCGAAGGCGCGCAGGTCTCACTGCGCCAGCTCGCCCGCACCGCGGGCGTCAGCAACCCCTACCTCAGCCAGATCGAGCGGGGGCTGCGCAAGCCGTCCGCCGAGATCCTCCAGCAGATCGCGAAAGGTCTCCGGATCTCCGCAGAGGCCTTATACATCAGGGCCGGGATCCTGGAGGAGAAGCCCGCGAGCGCCGTCAGCGATGCCGTGCTCGTCGATCCGTCGCTGACGGAGCGCCAGAAGCAGGTGCTCCTCGACGTCTACAAGTCCTTCCGGCGGGAAAATGCCGCCACCGAACAGGAGTGATCACCATGGCCGTTTCGCTGCCGACCGCCGCTGACGTCCGCAAGGCTCGTGAGCAGGCGGCCAAGAACGCCGCCGAGCGGGCCGAGCTGGCCCGTACGCCGCTGCTCGCCGTGCTCGGCGCGGGTGACGCCGCCGTCACCGCGGTGAGCAGGGCTGTCACCGAGGCCCGCCTGCGCAACAGGGCGCGGGCCGAAGAGGTGCAGGCCCGGATCTCGACGCTGCCGCAGCGGCTCACCGCCGAGGAAGCCCGCAAGGCCGCCGCCGATGTGCGCGAGCAGGCCGAGTCCGCCTACGCGGGCTTCGCCGTGCGCGGCGAGCTGGCCTGGGGCAAGTTGCGCACGCAGCCGCAGCTCCGCCAGGCCATCGCGCGGATCGAGTCGTACACCGAGATGCTCGACGCGCGCGTCGACGTCCTCGTCGACGACGCCCATGACGCCGCCGAGAAGGCCCTCGCCGCCGTCACCCGGCAGACCCGCTCGACCGGCGAGAAGGTCGCGCGGAACACGCAGAAGGCCGCGGGCGAGGCCGCCGAGACCCTCACCGACGTGAGCGGGGACGTCGCGGAGCACCTCACCGAAGCGGGCGACGAGGCGGCGCACGTCACGCGCAGCGCCAGCCGTCGGGCCGCGAACCGCACGGCCCCGAAGACGACCCCGAAGACGACGCCGGTGACGACACCCAAGCCCGCGACCAAGCCCGTCACGCCCAAGCCCGCCAACCGTGGCACCACCAACGGGACGACCGGCAGCTGAGCCGGAGCGCCGATCGACTGCGCCCCTGATGCCTCCCGCGCATCGGGGGCGCAGAGTTGTCGCAGGACGGGTTGTAACAGGCCGGGGATGTCCACGCCGCCGCCGCGCACGTAGTCTGGGTCGGTGTTCGACCCCAAACACCTCGACGCGCTCGTGCTTTTCGTGATCGGGATCCTGTCCGCGCCGGTGGCGGCGTACGCCTTCGTGCACGCCTTGCGCCAGCGTGCCGACGCCTTCACCGCCGTCGGCAAGCTGACGAAGAACGCCTGGCTGGGCATCACCGGGGCATCCGTGTTCTTCCTGCTCCTCATTCCGGCGTTCACGGCGATCTCGCTCGGTCCGTTCACCCCGATGTTTGCCTACGCAGGCGACGCGAACTACCACCCGCCGGGCATCCTCGCCGCGTTCCAGGGGCCGGGCAGCAGCATGACCCTGTTCTGGCTGGCCGGGCTCGTGGCGGTGCTCGTCTACCTCGTCGACGTCAAGCCTGCGATCCTCGGCGTGCAGGGCGGCGGCCAACGCTGGTGAACTGGGACGTCTTCGGCACCCTCGTGGCGGTGCCCGCTCTCGACCGACCCGATCTGCTCGCCAAGCCCGTGGTGCTGGCGCTCGAGCGGATGACGGCCGCCGACGCTGCGCTCGTCGGCGTCGCCGAGATCGATCCCGCGCTCGCCGACACGGCGCAGTTCTGCGCGGCGTACGGCTCGCCACTCGCCGGTTCCGCCAACTGCGTCGTCGTCGCCGGGCGCCGGGGCGAGGACACCCGCTACGCCGCCTGCCTCGTGCTCGCCACGACACGGGCCGACGTCAACGGGCTGGTCCGCAAGCGTTTGAACGCCCGTAAGGCGTCGTTCGCGCCGATGGACGACGCTGTCGCGCTGTCCGGCATGGAGTATGGCGGCATCACCCCCGTCGGCCTGCCCGCGGATTGGCCGGTGCTCGTCGACGCCGCCGTGGCCGCCGCCCCCGCCGTCGTGATCGGAAGCGGCATACGCGGGTCGAAGCTGGCGTTTCCTGGTGAGCTGGCCGCCCGGCTACCGGGCGCGGAAGTGCTCGACGGCCTCGCGCGCTAGCGGGCCCCCCGGGCGCTCACACACACCCTGCGTAGCCCGCACACACCTCCCACAGTGTGTGCGAGCTGGCGACGGTGTGTGCGAGCCAGTGGGGTAGAGCCGAGGCTGCTCAACCTTCCTGCGTTCGCTTGCAGCGAATCGCTTGAACGCTGGAACAAGTTCAACGGTGTAACGGTTGATCCGGGCATGACAGAAACGCTGAAGCTGCCGGTGCTTCCGCTCTCCGACTCGGTGGTGCTGCCCGGCATGGTGGTTCCCCTTCGCTTGGAGAACGCGGAGGTGCAGTCGGCGGTCGACGCGGCAGGGAGCATCGACCGCAAGGTGCTCGTCGTGCCGCGGCTCGACGGCAAGTACGCGGCGATCGGCACGGTCGCCGTCCTGGAGCAGGTCGGTCGCCTGCCCAGTGGTGAGAAGGCGGCCGTCGTGCGCGGCGAGACCCGCGCACAGATCGGGTCCGGCGTCACCGGGCCGGGCGCGGCACTGTGGGTGGAGGCCACCCTGGTGCCCGACCAGCCGGTAACGGGCCGGATGACCGAGCTCGCCAAGGAGTACAAGGCGCTCGTCGTCGGCATCCTGCAGCAGCGGGGAGCCTGGCAGGTGATCGACTCGGTACAGCAGATCACCGACCCCGGCCAGCTCGCCGACACCGCGGGCTGGGCGTCGTACCTGGACGTCGAGCACAAGGCCCAGCTGCTCGCCGAGACCGACGTGGTCAAGCGGCTCGAGCAGCTCGTCGAGTGGACGAAGGAGCACGTCGCCGAGCAGGAGGTCTCCGAGAAGATCGCCACGGACGTGCGCGAGGGCATGGAGAAGACCCAGCGTGAGTTCCTGCTGCGCCAGCAGCTGGCCGCGATCCGCAAGGAGCTGGGTGAGGGCGAGCCGGAAGGCTCCGACGACTACCGGTCACGCGTGGAGGCCGCGAACCTCCCCGAGCACGTGTTGAAGGCCGCGCTGACCGAGGTCGGCAAGCTGGAGCGCTCGTCGGACCAGAGCCCGGAGGCGGGCTGGATCCGCACCTGGCTCGACACGGTGCTGGACATTCCGTGGAACGAGCGCACGACCGACGCTGATGACCTGGTCGCGGCGCGTGCGGTGCTGGACGCCGACCACGCAGGCCTCGACGACGTGAAGCAGCGGCTGATCGAGTTCCTCGCCGTCCGGTCGCGTCGGGAGCGCAAGGGCATGGAGAAGGTCGGCGGCCGGGGATCCGGCGCTGTCCTCTCGCTGGTCGGCCCGCCCGGTGTCGGCAAGACGTCGCTGGGTGAGTCCGTGGCCCGCGCGCTGGGCCGCAAGTTCGTGCGCGTCGCCCTCGGCGGTGTGCGCGACGAGGCGGAGATCCGCGGCCACCGGCGCACCTATGTCGGCGCGCTGCCGGGTCGCATCGTCCGCGCGATCCGCGAGGCAGGCTCCATGAACCCCGTGGTGCTGCTGGACGAGATCGACAAGGTCGGCAGCGACTTCCGTGGCGACCCCACGGCCGCGCTGCTGGAGGTGTTGGACCCCGCGCAGAACCACACGTTCCGCGACCACTACCTCGAGGTCGACCTCGACTTGTCCGACGTGCTGTTCCTGGCCACCGCCAACGCGTTCGACACCATCCCCGGCCCGCTGCTGGACCGCATGGAGGTCGTGACGCTCGACGGCTACACCGAGGCGGAGAAGATCGCCATCGCGCGTGATCACCTGCTGCCCCGGCAGATCGAGAAGGCCGGGCTGGAGTCGTCGGACGTCGAGTTCTCCGAGGTCGCACTCGGCATGATCGCGGCCGAGTACACCCGTGAGGCGGGGGTGCGGCAGCTGGAGCGGGGCCTGGCCAAGGTCCTGCGCAAGGTCGCCGTGGCGCTGGACTCCGGGACCCCGGCGCCGATCCACGTCGACGCCGACGCGCTCGTCACCTACCTGGGACGGCCCAAGTTCACGCCGGAGTCGGCGGAGCGGACGTCCACGCCAGGCGTGGCGACCGGGCTCGCGGTCACCGGAGCAGGTGGTGACGTGCTGTTCATCGAGGCCACCGCAATGGACGGCGAGCCGGGACTGATCCTCACCGGTCAGCTCGGGGACGTCATGAAGGAGTCCGTCTCGATCGCCCTGTCCTACCTGCGCTCGCGCGGGCTGGCCGGTGACCTGGCGGGCAAGAAGCTGCACGTCCACGTGCCTGCGGGCGCGGTGCCCAAGGACGGCCCGAGCGCCGGTGTCACCATGACCACGGCGTTGGCCTCACTGGCCAGCGGGCGCCCGGTGAAGTCGTCGGTCGGTATGACCGGCGAGGTCACGCTGCAGGGCAAGGTGCTCCCGATCGGCGGGGTCAAGCAGAAGCTGCTGGCCGCGCACCGTGCGGGCCTCACCGACGTGATCATCCCGAAGCGCAACGAGCCCGACTTGGACGACCTGCCCGAGTCGGTGCGCAGCGAGCTGCGGATCCACCCGGTCGCCGACGTGGCCGACGTGCTGGCGCTGGCCCTCGAGCCTGCGCCGGTCTCCGCGGCCGCCTGACCCACAAACCGAAAACGGACCTTTCGTCACACGAAAGGTCCGTTTTTTGGCGTTTCCGTATCATTCAGCCCACGCCGCTGCTCCGATCTCCAGGCAAGGTCCGATGAAGTCGAGGAGATCATGGTGACCAGCACGACCGCCCACGAGGTGACCGCTCTGCGTTCGACGATGAACGGGCCGGTGCTGCTGCCCGGCGACGCGGGCTACGACGAGGCCCGCAACGTCTGGAACGGCGACATCGATCGCCGCCCCGCGGTCATCGCGCGCTGCACCGGCCCGGACGACGTGGCCGCAGCGCTCGCCCACGCCCAGGCAGGTGGGCTGCGCGTCGCGGTCCGCGGCGGGGGACACGGCTACTGGGGCGCCGCGGTGCCCGAAGGCGGTCTCATGATCGACCTGAGCCCCCTGGACTCCGTCACGGTCGATCCCGCCGCCCGCCGGGCGCGCTGCGGAGGTGGCGCGAAGCTGGCACAGCTCGACGCCGCCACCCAGGAGCACGGGCTCGCGGTGACGGCGGGCACCGTCAGCCACACCGGCATCGGCGGCCTGACGCTGGGCGGCGGCTTCGGCTGGCTCACGCCGCTGCACGGCCTGACGATCGACAACCTGGAGTCGGCCGAGGTCGTGCTGGCCGACGGGCGGTGCGTCCGGGCGAGCGCGACCGAGCACCCCGACCTGTTCTGGGCGCTGCGTGGGGGCGGCGGCAACTTCGGCGTCGTCACCGAGTTCGAGTTCCGCCTCCACGAGGTCGGGCCGATCGTGCACCTCGCGATGCTGTTCGTGGAGCAGGACCGGGCCGCGCACGCGATCCGCACGGGCCGCGACGCGTTCCGGGAGCTGCCCGTCGGCGTCAGCCCGGCGATCGCGTGCATCAACGTCCCGCCTGCGCCGTTCATCCCCGAGCAGTACCACTTCGCGCCGTCCGTCGCGCTGATCGTCATCGGGTTCGGGACCGCGGAGGAGCACGCGGCCGCCGTGGCGCCGGTCCGCGAGGCGCTGTCGCCGCAGTTCGAGGCCGTGATGCCGCTGCCGTACGTCGCCCTGCAGCAGATGCTCGACGAGGGCACCTTCTGGGGCGTACGCGCCTACTCGAAGGGCCTGTACCTCGACGACATCTCCGACGCCGCTGTGCACGTCCTCGCGGACCGGGCAGGCCGCCGGTCCTCGCCCCTGTCCGAGATGCTGATCTTCCCGTTCGGCGGGGCCTACGCCGAGGTCGGCGACGACGACACCGCGTGGGGCGGACGCCGGGACATGAAGTACGCCGTCGCCATCGAGGCCATGGCCACCGAGGCGGCGACCTTCGCCCGCGACCGCCAATGGGTGCGCGACACCTGGGAGGCCCTCCTGCCCGCGGCGACGGGCGCGGGCGGCTACGTCAACCTCATGGCCGAGTGCGACGAGCGCACGCTGGTGGCGTCCTACGGCCAGGCGAAGTACGAGCGCCTGAGCCACGTCAAGGCGGTCTACGACCCGGCGAACGTCTTCTCCGTCAACGCCAACATCAAACCGGCCTGAGTGGAATCACGGGGAGGGTGAGGCGGTTCTGTCGGGCATGACGACCGTGCTGCCTGACCCTTCCACCGACTTCGGGGCGCGCGTCGCCCGCAGGCTCGCGGAGGAGCCGGTCGCGTGGCTCACCGTCGTCGACGGGGCGGGTGCGCCCCAGCCGGCCCCAGTCTGGTTCCTCTGGGATGGCGAGTCGGTGTTGATCTACAGTCTCGCGACGGCGAAGCGCCTGGAGCACCTCCGCGCCCGTCCCCGGGTCAGCCTGAACTTGGACGGCAACGGCCAGGGCGGCGACATCGTCGTCCTCAGC
>DASWUV010000181.1:0-23732 GCA_036401495.1 Pseudonocardia sp.
CCAACTCCGCCACCTCCCGCGCACGCCCGATGACCTCCTCGGCCCGTCGAGCCCGCACGGCATCCGGCCGCAACAACACCGCGGCGGGACGGCCGTGCCGAGTGATCGTGATCTCCTCACCCCGTTCGACCCGGTCGAGGATCTCAGGCAGGATGCCGAATGCCCAGGTCGGCGACCTGGGCATTCGGCTGTGGAGGTGCCGGGAATCGAACCCGGGTCCTCCGTCGCTTCACGTGGGCTTCTCCGTGCGCAGTCTGCTAGGTCTCTACTCGGATCCACCGGTCTCGCAAACAAGCCGGTGTGACGATCCCAGTCGCTGTTTGCTGTCCCCATCCGCCCCGCGACCGGGCGGACAAGTGAGTTCCCCTAAATGATGCCGGGACCCGGGTCGGGGAACGCACCCGGTCCGACAGCCCCTATTGGATCAGGCAGCGAGCGCGAGCTCGCCCTGAACCAGGGCAGTGCGCTTATCAGCGGCACTTATTGTTTTGCGACGGTTGGTTAACGAGATCATCGTCGCCTTCCTCGGCACGCTTCACCACGATCGACATCCGGAGTCGAAACCGTTCACCCCCTCGACACCCGCGGTACGGGCGTTCGATGAGGATAACGCCTCACGGCGCGACGTTCATCCCTGGTTCGCCCAACAGGCGCGCGGGCGCGTCGTGCAGCACCGAGCGCAGGAACGAAGGCCCGAGCCGTTCGTCGGCCGCCGCCCACCCGACGATGGCGCTGACCTGCTCGGCGTAGGCGTAGGGGATGTTGGGGAAGTCCGTGCCCAGCACGACCCGGTCGGCGACGTCGACGAGCCGGGCGGCCCAGTCGTCGGGCAGCGGGGCCATGCGCAGGCTGAACGACGTGCCGACCATCGTCGTGTCGAGGTAGACCTGCTCGTAGCGGTGCAGGAGCGCGAGCGCACCCGCGAAGTCGGGCATCCCGGCGTGGGCGAGCACGACCCGCAGCCGTGGATGCGCCGCCAACACTTCGGCGAAGACGTCGAGGCCGGTGTGCGCGCCGGGGATCGGGCCGTCGCCGCAGTGGACGACGGCGGGGACGCCCGCCTCGGCGAGCAGCCCCCAGGCCGGGGCCAGCAAGGGGTCGCGCGGGTCGAAGCCGCCGACCTGCACGTGCACCTTGACCGCGCGGGCGCCCGCCTCGACGGCCGCGCCGAGGTACTCGACGACGTCGGGCTCGGGGAAGAGCGTGGCGGTCGGGACGGCGCCGGGGGTGGCCGCGGCGAACTCCCCGACCCACTCCGTGAGCCAGCGGGCCATCCCCGGCTTGTGCGGGTAGACGAGCGGAGCGAACGTGCGGACGCCGAGCTTCTCCAGCGTGGCGACGCGCTCCTGCTCAGATGTGCGGTAGTGGACGGGCCATGCCGTGCCGTAGTGCGTCTCGGCCTCGTCGAAGTACGCCCAGACCTTGTCCATCATGCGGTCGGGCAGGAAGTGCACGTGCACGTCGACGAGGCCGGGTAGGCCTAGCTCGGCGACGAACCGGGGGACGTCCGCGTCGTCCCGCGGCGGCGCCGGGATCACGCGAGCTCCCGCGCCCGCCCCTTGACCGCTCGGCCGTACGCCCGCTGGATCTCCCGGTCGGCGTCGCGCTTGGCCAGGTCGCTGCGCTTGTCGTAGGACTTCTTGCCCCGCGCGAGCGCCAGCTCGCACTTGACCTTGCCGTCGTTGAAGTACAGCGACAACGGCACCAGCGTGAGGCCGCCCTCGCGGATCTTGCCGATCAACCGCTCGATCTCGCCGCGGTGCAGCAGCAGCTTGCGGGTGCGGCGCGGCTCGTGGTTGGTCCAGCTGCCCAGCGTGTACTCGGCGATGTGCAGCCCGCGCAGCCACACCTCGCCGTCGTCGACGGTGGCGTACGCGTCGACCAGTGAGGCACGGCCCAGCCGCAGGCTCTTGACCTCGGTGCCGAGCAGGGCGACGCCCGCCTCGTACGTGTCGAGGATCGCGTAGTCGTGGCGTGCCTTGCGGTTCTGCGCGATCAGCGAGCGGCCTTTCTCCTTCACCCAACCAGCCTACGCCGGGCCCGTTCGTCAGAGACGCACGTACAGGCGCAGGGTGATGTAGCCGGTGACCGCCGCGATGGCGCCGCCGACCATGACCAGGATCGGGGCCACCCACAGGACGTCCGCGAGCTGGATCGGGGGCACCACGCCGTTGGAGACGATGCCCGACAGCAGCTTGTCGATGAACAGGTACTTCCCGACCAGCAGACCGGCCGATGCGATCACCGCCCCGATCACGCCGGTGACCACGGCCTCGATCAGGAACGGCAGCTGGGTGTACCAGCGGGTGGCGCCGACCAGCCGCATGACGCCGACCTCGGTGCGGCGGGTGTACGCCGACACCTGCACGGTGTTGGAGATCAGCATCAGCGCCGCGATGGCCTGGACGAGGGCGAGGGCGAACGTCACGTTGCGTATACCGCCGAGGAAGTCGAACAGCTTCGCGACGACGTCGCGCTGGTCGATGACGTTGCGCACGCCGACCTGGCCGCTCATCGCCTGCTTGACCGCGGCCGCGCCCGCGACCTGGTCGTTGAGCTTCACCCGCAGCGTCGCGGGCAGCGACTGGGGCCGCACGACGTCGGCGAGCGACTGGCCCGCGAACAGCTGCTTGTAGCGCAGGTAGGCCTCCTGCTGGCTCTCGTAGCGCACCGAGGCCGCCAGCGGCGAGTTCTTCAGCGTCGTCATCAGGCCTTGGCAGACGGGCTGGCTGCAGGTGGCGTCGTTGGCCGAGATGTCCGACGTGAGCGCCACCTGGATCTCGACCCGGTCGCTGTAGAGCTCCTCGGTGCGGTCGATCGTGCGGACGGCGAGCAGTCCGGTGCCGACCAGCGCGAGCGAGATCGCGGTCGTGAGCACCATGGCGATCGTCATCGTGACGTTGCGCCGCAGGCCTGTGAGGACCTCCCGGGTGACGAACTCTGATCTCATGCCGCCTCCGCGGGAAGAAGTACGTCGGCGGCCCTCATGCCGCCTCCGCGGGAAGAAGTACGTCGGCGGGCCGCATACCGTCAGCGCCCCACGCCATACACCGCGCGCGCCTCGTCCCGCACGACCTGGCCCATGTCGAGCTCGATCACCCGCCGCCGCATCGAGTCGACGATCGAGTGGTCGTGGGTGGCCATGAGGACCGTGGTGCCCGTGCGGTTGATCCGCTCCAGCAGCAGCATGATGTCCTGGCTGGTGTCGGGGTCGAGGTTGCCCGTCGGCTCGTCGGCCAGCAGCAGCATCGGCCGGTTGACGAACGCGCGCGCGATCGCCACGCGCTGCTGCTCGCCGCCGGAGAGCTCGTTGGGCAGCCGGTCGGCCTTGCCGTCGAGGCCGACGAGATCGAGCACCTCCGGCACGACCTTGCGGATCGTGGTCGCGGGCTTGCCGATCACCTCGAGGGCGAACGCGACGTTCTCGCCGACGGACTTGTTCGGCAGCAGCCGGAAGTCCTGGAACACGCAGCCGATGCGCTGCCGCAGCCGCGGGACGCGGCGACGGGGCAGCTTGGCCACGTTGAGGTCGGCCACGGTGATGGTGCCGCGGGTGGGCACGTCCTCGCGCAAGAGCAGCCGCAGGAACGTCGACTTGCCCGAACCGGACGGCCCGATGAGGAAGACGAACTCGCCCTTGTCGATCTGCGCAGAGACCCGGTCGAGCGCGGGACGCGTAGACGTCTTGTACACCTTGGTCACGCGTTCGAGGCGGATCACGGCCGCTGAGGTTACCCGCCTGCCGCGATCAAACCGTGATCCGACTCGCCCCCTCGGCGACCGCCTGCTACCGCTCCCCGATCAGGCGGCGTGGTTGCGCCGCCAGCGGATGCCCGCCTCGATGAAACCGTCGATGTCGCCGTCGAGCACCGCGGTGGGGTTGCCCACCTCGTACTCGGTGCGCAGGTCCTTGACCATCTGGTACGGGTGCAGCACGTACGAGCGCATCTGGTTGCCCCACGACGAGCCGGTGTCCTTGAGCGAGTCCATCAGGGCCCGCTCCTCCTGCTGGCGGCGCGCCAGCAGCTTGGCCTGCAGCACGAGCATCGCGGAGGCCTTGTTCTGGATCTGGCTGCGCTCGTTCTGGCAGGAGACGACGATGCCGGTGGGCAGGTGCGTGAGGCGGACCGCCGAGTCGGTGGTGTTGACGCCCTGGCCGCCCGGCCCCGACGAGCGGTAGACGTCGACCCGCAGGTCCTTCTCGTCGATGTCGACGTGGTCGGTGGTCTCGACGACCGGCACGACCTCGACGCCCGCGAACGAAGTCTGGCGGCGCGCCTGGTTGTCGAACGGCGAGATGCGCACGAGCCGGTGGGTGCCCTGCTCGACCGACAGCGTGCCGTAGGCGAACGGCGCGTGGACCTGGAAGGTCGCCGACTTGATCCCGGCCTCCTCCGCGTAGGAGGTGTCGTAGACGTCGGTGGAGTAGCCGTGCTTCTCGGCCCAGCGCAGGTACATGCGCATAAGCATTTCGGCGAAGTCGGCCGCGTCGACCCCGCCCGCCTCCGAGCGGATCGTCACCAGCGCCTCGCGCTGGTCGTACTCCCCCGACAGGAGCGTGCGGACCTCCAGCGCGGAGATCTCCTCCCGCAGCTTCACCCGGTCGGCGTCGGCGTCGGCGATCGCGGCGTCGTCCGCCTCGTCCTCGGCGAGCTCGTAGAGCACCGGGAGGTCGTCGAGCCTGCGTCGCAGGTCCTCCAGCCGCCGCAGCTGCCCCTGCGCGTGCGCGAGCCTGCTGGTGACCTTCTGGGCCGCCTCCTGGTCGTTCCACAGGTCCGGCTGGCCCGCCTGGTCGGAGAGGTCGGCGATCTCCTCGCGCAGCCTCGGCAGGTCCGAGACCGCCTCGATGCTCTCCAGGGTGGCGGAGAGCTCCTTGATATCGGCTGCGGCGTCGGCGTTCACAACGCTCCAGGCTACGCGGTGTCCTGCATCGTGGTCGGGACGGCGTCGAGCAGCGCGAGCATGGCCTCGAGGTGGGCGACCGTGAAGTCGGCGACTGCGGCGGCGAAGGGGTTCGCCCGGTCGCGTGGGACGTCCTGGGCCGCCTTGAGGCGGTCGGCGTAGGCCGTACGGCTCGTGGTGACCAGCCTGGTGCGGTCCGGACCAGACAGCGCGCCCGCGTGCAGCAGGCGCAGCACCAGCGGGCTGCGCAGGGGGTCGATCCCGCCGGGACCCGCCAGCCACGCCACGAACGAGCGCTTGCCCGCCGCGGTGATGCGGTACTGCTGTGACGCCCGCGCGCCCAGCTTCCCCAGCCGCAGCAGCCCGGCCTCGGCCAGGGCGGGCAACTCGCGGTAGACCTGGCTGCGCGTGACGGAGAAGAACCCGCCGAACCGCTCCCCCGCCGCTGCCACCAGCTCTCCACCGGTCATGGGGCCCGCGTGGAGCAGGCCGAGGATGGCGGCGGCGGTGGCGTTGACCGGCAGGGGGCGAGCTGGCATCCCAATACGGTGCCATTGACGCGGCCACCCCGCAGGATGTAAGGAGCGATGTTTAGAGGTCGCGTCCACTGAATACTCCGATGCCCCGCCGCTGCTCACGCTCCGATGGTCAGCTCCGCGATGCGGACCCGCTGCTCGTCGGCGTCGCCGCAGGTGCCGGCCAGCCGCTTCGCGCGCTTGTAGAACAAGTGCGCCTCATGCTCCCATGTGTACCCGATGCCGCCGTGGTACTGGATCATCGCGGCCGTCGCGGCCTGCGCGGTGTCGCCCGCCTTGGCCTTGGCCACCGCGACGGCCAGGTCCGCGTCCTCCGCCGCCACGTCGAGGGCGTACGCGGCGTACAGCGCGGCGTGTTCGGCCATCGTGGCGGCGACGTGCAGGTCGGCCAAAGCGTGCTTGATCGCCTGGAAGGACCCCACGGGGACCCCGAACTGCTTGCGGTCGCGGTCGTAGGCGACGGTACGGGTGATCGCCTCGCGGGCGATGCCGACCAGGTCCGCGGCGACGAGCACAGCGGCTCTCGACCGCAGATCGGCCACGACCGCAGGCGTCGCACCGGGCAGCGCCTCGCCCCCGTCGGCAGTGAGGTCGGCGAGGCGCACGGTGGCGTCGTAGGTGCCGCGCGCTGTGGCCGAGGCTCCCGTGACCAGCGCGAGCCCTTCGGCGGTCGGGGCCACGACGACGTCGGCGATCCCTCCGTACTCGACGGCGGGCAGGACGCCAGTGGCCGTGCCGCGGGTCGCGAAGGCGCCGATCGCGTCGCCGGTGGCCAAGCGGGGCAGCCATGCCTGCTGCTGCTCGGGCGAGCCCGCCAGCCTGATGGCCTCGGCGGCGAGCACGGTGCCCCGCCACGGCCCCGGCGCGACCCCGGCCCCCAGCGCGCGGGCGATGACCTGCGCCTCGACCAGGCCGAGGCCCAGACCGTCGTACTCCTCGGGCACCGTGACGGCCGACCAGCCCTGCTCGCCCGCAGCTCGCCAGAGCGATGGCGGGTTGCCGTCCGAGCGCGGGTCCTCGACGACACCGCGGACCGCGGCCAGGTCGAACCGCTCCGCGAGATAGGACCGCACGGCGGCGGCGAACTCCTGCTGGTCGTCGGTGAGCGCGAAGAACACCGGACCCCTCCTACCGCGGCAGGCCGAGCACGCGCTCGGCGGTGATCGTGCGCTGGACCTGGCTGGACCCGCCCCAGATCGTCACCGAGCGGGACCACATCGCCTGGGCGTGCAGCGGCCGCAGATCCAGCACGCCACCGGACCCGTCGGGGATCTCGTCGAGCGTCGCGTCCTCGCCGAGCACCTCGTCGAAGACCTCCCAGAGGTCCTGGAAGGTCTCCGACCACATGAGCTTGGTCATCGAGGCCTCGAACCCCAGGTCGCGACCCTGTTCCACCTGGGTGAGGACGTGCATCGAGTGCAGCCGCAGGCACTCCAGGTCGGTGAGCACGCGCGCGAGCCGGTCGCGGAGCACGGGGTCGGTGTGGCGGCCCAGCGCGCGCGCCACCGCGACGATCTCGTCGTACTGGCGCCGGAACTCGGTGTACTGGCTGGTTCCGGACGCGCCCCGCTCGAAGGACAGCAGCAGCATCGCCGTGCGCCAGCCGTCGTCGACGGCGCCGAGCACGTCGGTGGCGGGCACACGGGCGTCGGTGAAGAAGACCTCGCCGAACTCGCTGGCCCCGCTCATCTGCTTGAGCGGGCGGGCGTCGACGCCGGGCTGGTGCATGTCGATCAGCAGCATCGAGATGCCCTTGTGCCGCGAGCTGCCGGGGTCCGTGCGGACGAGGGTGAAGATCTTGTCGCCGTGCACCGCGTTGGTGGTCCACACCTTCTGGCCGTTGACCACGAAGTCGTCGCCGTCGCGCACGCCGCGGGTCGCCAGCGCGGCCAGGTCGGATCCCGCGCCGGGTTCGGAGAAGCCCTGGCACCAGATGACCTCGTTGCGCAGCATCGGCCCGATGATCTCCTTCTGCTGCGCGCCGGAGCCGATCGCCATGACCGTGGGCGCGAGGAAGGTGAGCCCGAGCGCGTTGACCGTGCGCGGGGCGTTGGCCAGCACCATCTCCCGGTCGTAGATCGCCTTCATGCCCGGTGTGCCGCCGCGGCCGCCGTACTCGACCGGCCACTCGATGCCCGCGAAGCCCGCGTCGGCCTTGGCGCGCTCCCAGTCGCGGCGCAGGTGGAAGCTGTCGTCGTCGGGCAGGGCTTCCCAGAACCCCGGGCGGCGCCACTCGGCGGGGATGTTCGCGCCGAGCCACGCGCGCAGGTCGTCGCGAAACTGCTCCTCAGCAGCGGTGTACGTCAGATCCATCGCATGCCTCCTCGACGCCGCCACCCACCTTCGCATACCCACGGGTAACCGAGGGACCCACCAACGGGGGTGAAGCCCATGACCACGCGGGGGCCGACCGGTATCCTTCGCCGCATGCGCAGCGAGCGGGTGACGGTGAACCTGCCCGCCGACCTGATGGACGAGGTCCGCACCGCGGTCCGCAACGGGTCGGCGGCGAGCATCTCGGCGTACGTCGTCGAGGCGGTCGCGGCCCGCCAGCTGCGCGAACGGTCGCTGGCCCGCCTCGCCGACCTGTACGGCGGGCCACCGCCCGACGACGAGCTGGCCGAGGCGCGCCGAGCGCTGCGCCTGGTCCCTCCTGCAGCCGCGGTCTAGCGCCGTGATCGGGGGACGCGTGCTCGACAGCACCGCGCTCGCCGCGTTCGCCATCGGGCGGCCGGTGTACATGCGCGCGCTGGTGTGGGCCGCGGTCGAGGCCAACATCGTGCTCGCCGTGCCGAGCGCGGCACTCGGACGGGCATGGGGGTTGGTGGAGCCCGAGCACCACGCCGCGCTGCAGGTGCTGCTCGACCTGCCCAACACGATCATCGACGAGCTGACGCCGTCGTCCGCGCACGAGTCGGGCCTGCTGCTGGCGGCCGCGGGTCAGGACGACATAGCGGCAGGGCAGGTCGCGGCGTGCGCTCGGCGGCGGGGGTGGCCCGCGGTGACGGGTGAGCCGGGCACCCTGCGGAAGCTGGACATCAACGTGACGATCGAGGAGCTGCCGTAGGGCGCGCTCCGCAGCGGTGTCAGCCCGGCGTCGCCCGCAGGCGCGCACGCAGCCGATCCAGTGCCGCCTCGTCGAGGCCGCTCTCGACCAGCCAGCCCGCGGCGCCGCCGTGTGCGGCGTCCAGGTGGTCCAGCACGGTGGCCATGACCTCGGCCCGCGGGTGGTGCAGCCGCAGATCCGCAGGCTCGGGCATCGGTTCGCCGGAGGCCGTGGTCCACCGCCGAAACAGCGCCTCGATCTGCTCGCTCGACTGCGCGTAGTCCTCGACGATCGCGGCCCGCTCGACGCCGACGACGTCCAGCACGATCGCCACCACCACACCGGTGCGGTCCTTGCCCGCGGCGCAGTGCACCAGCGCGGAGCCTGCGCCGGCAGCGGCGAGCCGCCGAACGGCCTCGACGACGTTGGCGGGCTGGTCGGCGAGGTAGCCGAGGTAGGTGCGCAGCAGCGGGTCGGTGTCGGCGCCGGTCTCGGGCAGCTCACGGCTGGCTCCGATGAGGTTCAGCGCGACGGTCTCGATGCCCTGCGCGGCCACCGGCGTCGGCCCGTCCCGGTCGATCTCCCGCGGCGTGCGCAGGTCGAGCACGAGCGCCAAGCCGTACTCGTCGACCAACCTGCGGACGTCGGCCGGTGTCGCCCAGTGCAGTGACGCACTGCGAAGCAGGACCCCCGACCGGGTGATGCCGCCACCACGAAGCGGTAGCCCGCCGACATCGCGCACGTTGTCCAGGCCCTCGAACCGCACCCATCTGTCGATCACCGACCCCAGGGTAGGCGCACATAGGACGGTACTTTCGACGTGCGCACCACTACCGGAGCTACGCGCCGTACGGAGCAGCCCGGGTACCCCGTAGGCTGCGCCGAAGAGAGTGACCGCGGCACCGCAACCGTCGACGCCTGCGCGCCGAAGGATCTTGTCGCCGGTCGTGGAGTGGCCGCAGCGACCTGAGGAAGCCGATGACGGACCCCCGTACCAGCTTGATCCGCCAGCAGCTCGCCGAGCTTGGACGCAGGCGCGCGGCAGTGGCGAACGCAGGCTCGGCCGTGCGGCGCGCCACCCGCCTGCTCGTGATCGGGAACTTCGGCAACGGCAACACGGGCGACGAGGCGATGCTGGCCCGCACGCTGCAGGAGCTGCCCGACGGCACCGACGTCAAGGTCGTCTCGCGCAACCCGCGCATGGTCGAGGCGCTGCACCACGTGCCCGCCGTGCCGATGGGGGGTCTGGCGTTCACGAAGGCGCTGCACTGGTGCGACGGGATCGCCGTCGTCGGCGGCGGGCTGTTCGGCACGGGGGCTTCGCCGCTGGTCAAGATCCTGCCCGCGATCGTGTGGGCAGCGACCGCGTACAAGCGCGACATCGCCTATGTCGCGATCGGCGTCTACCCCGGCACGCCCGACCGCGTCCTGGACCTGCTGCGCCGCTCGGTGCGCAAGCCAGGGCGGATCACCGTGCGCGACGAGGTGTCCGCGGCGACGCTCGGCGACGCCATCGTCGCGCCCGTCGTCGGCGATCTCGCGATGGGCCTCGCCCCGGCTCCCGCCGCCGACGCGCGCCGCACGCTCGCGGCGGCAGGCCTCGACCCCGCGGTCCCCCTGCTGCTGATCGCGCCGAAGGCGTTGCCCAACCCGATCTTGCTCGACGCGCTGCAAGAGGCGGCCGAAAAGCTGTCCCGGCGCTGGATCGAGCGCGGCGGCGCCGTCGCGGGCCTGGCCATCGGCACGCACGCCGACTACGGCCTCGGACTGCTCCGCCGGGACGAGGTGCTGATCAAGGAGCTGGGCGTGCGGCTGGGCCACGACGTCCCCGTGCTCGGCCCACAGCTGCCGCCCGCGTTGGCCAAGGCGGTCGTCGGCGAGGCGGACGCGCTGTTCGGCCTCCGCCTACACGCGCTGATCTTCGCGGTGTCCACCGGTGTGCCGTGCCTCGGCGTCGGCTGGGAGGAACGCACGACGGCGTTCCTGGCCGAGCATGAGCAGTCGGCGATCAGCACCCGACCGCCGGACGAGGACCTCAACGCGTGGGTCGACGCCACGCTGCCCGGACGGTGGTCGGCCCGGCCGCGCCTGCTGAGCAGCTGAGGGCGGCGGCGGGCGGAGGAGCGCGTCCAGGGCCGTCAGAGATCCTCGGCGGGGGGCCTCCGGAGCATCGGGGGCAGCAGCCGGGCGCCCGCACCGTAGCTCGCGACGTAGTCGCCGGGGTTGTAGAGCCTGCAGCGCTGCAGGGACAGACAGCCGCAGCCGATGCAGGAGTCGAGCCCGTCGCGCAACGCCTGAAGCGCCTGGATCTGCTCATCGAGGCGGCCCCGCCAGGATCGGGACAGCCGGGTCCAGTCGGCCTTCGTGGGAGTGCGGCCGTCCGGCAGCCGGTCGAGGCCCGCGCGGACCTCGTCCAGCCCCACGCCGATCGTGCGCGCCGCCCGGATGAACGCCAGCCGCCGCAGCACCGCGCGTTCGTAGCGCCGCTGCCCGCCCGCCGTGCGCGTGGCCCGCAACAGCCCCTCGCGCTCGTAGAACCGCAGGGCTGACTGCGGGAAGCCGCTGCGGTCGGACACCTCCCCGATCGTCAGCAGATCCTTCCCGTCCACGGCCACCCCTGTTCTCTTGACCTCAACCTGACTTCAGCTAACACAGTTGGCCAATGCCTACCACAGCCATCGTCACCGGGGCGGGCAGCGGCTTCGGCCTCGCCCTCACCCGTGCGCTCTCGGCACGCGGGTCGACCGTGATCGCGTGCGCCCGCGACGCCGCTCGCCTGCGGGCGGCAGTTGCCGACCTCCCCGGGGTGCTCGCCATCGCGGCGGACGTCAACGACCCCGCCGACCGCGCGGCGATCACGGGCGCCGCGGACCGGATCGACCTGCTCGTCCACAACGCGGGCGAGCTCGGCCCGGCACCGCTGCCGCGGCTGGCGGCGTACCCGGTCGACGCACTGCGCGGCGTGCTGGAGACCACCGTGCTCGCCCCGCTCGCGCTCACCCAGCTGGCGCTGCCGAGCCTGCGCGCGGCGGCGGGCACGGTCGTGATGCTCAGCTCCGACGCCGCGGTGGAGGCGTACGAGGGCTGGGGCGGCTACGGCGCCGCGAAGGCCGCACTCGACCAGCTCGCCGCCGTGCTCGCCGTCGAGGAGCTCGACCTGGCCGTCTACGCCTTCGACCCCGGCGACATGCGCACGGACATGCACCAGCGCGCATTTCCCGATCAGGACATCTCGGACCGGCCCGAGCCGGAGACGGTCGTTCCGGCGTTGTTGCGGCTGCTGGACGCGCGGCCCGCGAGCGGCCGCTACCGCGCAGCGGACCTGCTCGCCGGGAGCACCGCGTGACCGCATCGCCCCTCGGCACGTTCACCGTGCCGCCCAACCTGTCGGCCGACGCGCCGCCCGAGGCGCGTGGGGTGCCTCGGGACGGCGTGCGGCTGCTGGTCGCGCGGACGGGCAGGCCGCTGCGGCACACGACGTTCGCGAGCCTGCCCTCGGCGCTGCACCGCGGCGACCTCGTCGTCGTGAACACGTCCGACACCGAGCCTGCCGCTGTCGATGGGCGGCGCGGCGACGGGCGCCCGGTCGTGCTGCACGTTTCGGGGCCGACCAGGGATGGCGGCGAGTGGATCGTCGAGCTGCGGACCCCCGACGGAGGGCGGGTGTCCGACGGGGCGACCGGCGAGTCCCTGCGGCTGCCCGGCGGCGTCACCGCGTTCCTCCTCGCTGCCCACCCCGATCCGCACACGCGCACGGGCAGCAGGCTGTGGCGCGCGCGGATCCCCGTGGCGGGCGGCCTGTCGAACTGGCTCGCCGCGTTCGGCCGCCCGATCGCCTATTCCTACCTGCGCGGGCCGCGCAGGCTCGCCGACTACCGGACGGCGTTCGCCCGCCGCGAGGGCCACGGCTTCGCGAGCGCGGAGATGCCCAGCGCGGCGCGCCCGTTCACGCCGTCGGTGCTGCGCGCGCTGCACGAGCGCGGCATCGGCGTCGCCGCGCTGACGCTGCACACCGGCGTCGCGTCCCTTGAGGCGGGCGAGGAGCCGCTGCCAGAGCGCTACGCCGTCCCGGAGGCGACCGCAGCCGTGGTGAACGCGACCCGCGCGGCGGGCGGGCGGATCGTCGCGGTCGGCACGACGGTGACGCGCGCCCTGGAGACGGTGGCCTGCCAGGACGGGACCGTGCGGGTGGGGGCCGGATGGACCGACCTGGTGCTGGGCCCACAGCGGCCCGCGTGGGTCGTCGACGGCCTCGTCACCGGCTGGCACGAGCCGCAGGCGTCGCACCTGCTCCTGCTGGAAGCCGTGGCAGGCCCGGATCTGGTGCGGCGGGCGTACGCCGCGGCGCTGCACCGCGGCTACCTGTGGCACGAGTTCGGCGACTCCTGCCTGCTGCTTTCCGGTGGGCCTGCCGCTCGACGCCATCGCTGACCGTTCGTCGGGGCAACGGCCGCGCGGCCGGAGAGCCGAGCGGCCGACACCCAGCGACGACAGGCGCGGTCGAACCTTGCTCGTTCAGGTCCCGATCTCCTAGGTTGCTCCCCAAGCGTCACGATCCCATCACAGCGCGAACGAGCAGGGACTCCCCACTCTGCTCACCGGCCCCGACCGGACCGCGCTGTGTGCGGACCGCTCCCCAAACGCCGAAGGGTCAGGTACGTGGCAGGACACCGCTCTCCCCGTGGTCGTCGTGCGCGCCGCACCTCAGAGATGGTGCCCGCACGCCACCTCATCGCAGGCACACCGCCGCCCTCTGCGCCGTCGTTGCGCACGACGGTCATCGTGTCCGCCGCGGCCGTAGGCGCGGTCGCCACCGGTACGGTGTCCGCGTTGATCCCCGGTGGTCCTTCACTGCCCACAGCGGCGGCGGACGAATCGGCCACGCTGGGGTCCCTCTCGGCCAGCACGACCGCGCTGCTGCGCAACCCCGCCACCGAGGCCATCGGCACGCTCTCCCCCGTACTGGTCGGCACGGACGGCCCCGGTACCGACGGCCCCGGCTTCGCGGGCGCCGACCAGCACCTCGCGCTGCTGGGCAAGGCGACCGACATCGCCGCGCAGATCGCCGAGGCGCACCAGAAGGAACTTGCCGCGCAGGCCGACGCGGCGCGCATCGAGGCGGCCGTCTCCCAGGGCGGGCTCGACTCGTGGATCGCTCAGGCGCTGCAGATCCTGAACCTGCCCCAGACGCTCGCCCCGGGCGTCAAGCGGATCGTCCTGTCGGAGTCGGGCGGCAACCCGCACGCGATCAACCTCACCGACAGCAACGCCCGACGCGGCACGCCGTCGCAGGGCCTGATGCAGACCATCCCGACCACGTTCCGCCACTACGTGGCGCCGCAGGTGGCGAACAGGCCGATCACCGACCCGGTCGCCAACATCACCGCAGGCGTCAACTACATGGTCACGAACTACGGCGTCGGTACGGTGGCCGCGGGCGGTCGCAGCAACTCCCTCGGCAGCTACATCGGCTACTGAGCCCCACCGCGCGGGTAGGGTTCGCCGTGCCAACGCGCCGTCGTCGAAAAGGGCTCCGAGCATGACCGAACGCACGTTGCCCGCCCCGCGCACGGCAGATCCGATGACGGCGCCCACCGCGGGATGGGGCGTTCTCGCGCCGGGCTGGATCGCGCACAGCTTCGCCGCCGCGTTGCGGCGCGGCACCCGTCAGGAGATCGCCGCCGTCGGCTCGCGGACGCTCGACCGAGCCAAGGCGTTCGCCGACGAGTTCGGCGCCGCCAACGCCTACGGCTCCTACGAGGAGCTGGTCAACGATCCGCGGGTCGACATCGTCTACGTGGCCTCCCCGCACTCCGAACACCACCGCCAGGCCCGACTCGCGCTCGAAGCAGGCAAACCGGTGCTGGTCGAGAAGGCCTTCACCCGCAACGGGGCCGAGGCCCGCGATCTCATCGACCTGGCGAGGTCGAAGAACCTCTTCCTGCTCGAGGGGATGTGGAGCCGCTTCCTCCCCCACTACGACATCATCCGGCAGGCGCTGCAGGGCGGGCTCATCGGCGACGTCACCACCGTCTTCGCCGACCACGGCCAACACCTGTACCCCGACGGCCCCGAACGGCTGTCGAACCCGGACCTGGCGGGCGGCGCGCTGCTCGACCTCGGCGTCTACCCCCTCTCCTTCGCCGCCTTCGTGCTCGGCGCGTTCACCTCCGTCACCGCGACCGGCACCGTGACCGACCGGGGCGTCGACAGCCAGGAAAGCGTCACGGTCACCAGCGAGTCGGGTGCGCTGGGCGTGCTGCACGCGTCCATGCTCGCCCGGTCGTCCACCACCGCGTCGATCTGCGGCACCGACGGCAGGCTCGACGTCGACGGCCCCTTCTACGCTCCGGCCCGGGTGCGCCTGGTCAGTCGCGGCGGCGAGGTGCTCGACCAGTACGAACCGGTCGACGACATCGTCCACCAGGGCCTGCGCTTCGAGGCCGCCGAGGCCGCCCGCTGTCTCGCGGCAGGGGACCTCGAATCGAGTCTGCTGCCGCTCTCGGAGACCTTGCGCGTCATGGAGGTGATGGACACCGTTCGCGCCCAGCTCGGGGTCCGCTATCCGGATGAGGTGCGCCCACCTTCGCAATAGCGGATGGGCCCGCGACGCGGAACCGAGATCGCGCGGCACACCCCGGTCGGTCAGTGAGGTGCGCTCGTCACCATGGCCGAGATCGCGCGGTGGTCGCCGACGGCCAGCCAGCGGACGTCCTGATCGCTGCCGGAGAGGCCGCGGAGCGACAGCAGGTGGTCGAGCTGCAACCACGGCTGAGGCGCGGGGAACGTCGGACCGGAGAACAGCCGCTCCCCACCGGTGATGATCGCAGGCAGCGAGCCTGCGAGGTTGAGATCGCCCGCTACCAGCACCGGCGCCGAGAACCGGCTGCTCCAGGACTGCAGCTGGTGCAGCTGCCTGGTCGCGGTGTGCGGCGCGAACGAGAGGTGGGTGCCGATGACGGTGAGCCCGTCGAGCTCCGCGGCGATCGCGGCCCGCGGCTCGTCGGGGAACCACCACATGCGGACCTGCCCGGTGTTCGGGTCCGGCGCACGCAGCGGCAGGCGAGCTCGGCCTGCGGCCATCCCCAACACGTGCCAGCGCAGCACGGGCAGGCGCGAGAACAGCGCCACGCCGTAGCGCGGGCCCGGGACCGCATCGTCGGGGCCGCGCAGCACGACCGGCTCGATCGGCACCCACGACCGGACGGGATCGGGCTCCGGCGTCCCGAGGACGGTCGCGGCGTAGCGCCAGTCGGCCGCGCCCAGCGCCGTCGCGAGGACAGCAGGCTGGTCGACGCCGTGTGAGCGCGGTTGGCCCACGTCCACCTCTTGCACCGCGACGACGTCGGCGTCGAGCTCGGCCATCGCCTCGGCGAGCTCGTCGGCCTGCAGCGACTCCCCCGTGACGTCGCGCCCGGACGCGAGGTTGACCGTCGCCACCCGCACAGACCAAGTGTGCGCGCCGTGACACGGATGCGCGCGGCCGATCGGCCAGGAAGCTCGCAGATCCAGATCATTCCTCAGGCAGGGAGAAGATGGCCGTCGAACATCATTGGACGAGCGCGCAGCAGGTCCGCGTGTATCCGCCCGAGCACGTGCGCGAGCTGCGGGCGTGGTTCGCCGAGGAACGGCGCGTCCACCCACGTGTCGTCGGCCATCCGCACCTGCAGTCCGAGGTCCAGAGTGGAGTGCGCTCAGTCTTTGGCGGGCGCGTTGGGGACGTGGCGGGCGATCTCGAGGGCGCGCTGCAGCACGGAGTCCCGCACCGGCTTGCCCCGGCCCACAGACTCGGCGATCGCCTCCAGCAGTGCGGCGACCGACATCGGCACGAACTCGGTGCCGGGCGTCTCCTCGAACAGGGGCAGGAGCTGGCGCAGCCGCGCAGCGGCCCTGCGCAGCTCATGCGCGTCGTCCTCGTGGGCCTTGGCCACGGACACTCCTCTCCGCCATGGCCGCCGCCACAGCGCGACACGGCCCGCCTGATCATAGGCAAATGCGGATTGTGGCAGTCGGGGCTGGGGAATGCTCGGTTCGGCCGTGGTAGCGGAGCTGGCGGAACACGGCTCGCCCAGTTCGAAGCAAGCGCCGCCCCACCGATCGTCAGTGCAACGCTCCGCAGCCGCGGTCCTGATCGGCCGAGAGCCCGGCGCGTGCGGCGTCGGGCTCGTAGGCTTCGCTGATGGAGTACCGCGGTCTCGGACGCACTGGAATGCAAGTCAGCCCCCTCTGCCTCGGCGCGATGATGTTCGGGGCGTGGGGGGAGCCGGACCACGACGAGTCGGTCCGGATCATCCACCGCGCACTGGACGCGGGCATCAACTTCGTCGACACGGCCGACGTCTACAGCCAGGGCGAGTCCGAGGTGATCGTCGGTAAGGCGTTGGCAGGGCGGCGCCGCGACGACGTGATCCTCGCGACGAAGTTCCACGGCCCGATGGACGTACCGATGGGCCAGCCCGGTGGGGACCCGAACCGGCGCGGCAACTCCCGTCGCTGGATCGTGCAGGAGGTCGAGAACAGCCTGCGGCGGCTGCAGACCGACTGGATCGACCTCTACCAGGTGCACCGGCCGGAGCCCGGCACCGACGTCGAGGAGACGTTGTCGGCGCTCACCGACCTGCAGCACCAAGGCAAGATCCGCGCGTTCGGGTCGTCGACGTTCCCGGCGCACGAGGTCGTCGAGGCCCAGTGGGTCGCGGAGAAGCGGGTGCTCGGCCGGTTCGTCACCGAGCAGCCGCCGTACTCGCTGCTCGTCCGCGGCATCGAGGCGGACCTGTTGCCGGTCGCCGAGCGCTACGGGCTGGGCGTGCTGCCCTGGAGCCCGCTGGCAGGCGGGTGGCTGACCGGGCGCTACCGCAAGGGCCAGGACGCGCCCACATCGCGACGCGCCGACCGCATGCCTGCCCGCTACGACCTGTCCGACCCCGACAACCAGCGCAAGCTCGACGCGGCGGACGCCCTCGCCGAGCTCGCCGAGAAGTCCGGTCTGACGCTCATCCACCTGGCGTTGGCGTTCACGCTGGCGCACCCGGCCGTGACGGCCCCGATCATCGGGCCACGCACGATGGAGCATCTGGAATCCCAGCTCGGCGCCGCAGACGTCACCCTGTCGTCGGACGTGCTGGACGCGATCGACGAGATCGTGCCCCCAGGGGTGACGCTGTCGGGCGTCGACCAGGGTTACGTGCCTGCGGCGTTGTCCGACCCGTTCCTGCGGCGGCGACGCACAGCCTGACGGGGCCCGAGCATCGGCTGATCACGGCGAGCCGCACGTCAAGGTCCTGTTCGGCGCCCTGGCGTGCGTCTCGCGGCGATCACCGCACCTGAGCAACACGAAAACGGCCTTCCGGATGATCTCCGGAAGGCCGTTTTGGCTGGTAGCGGGGGTAGGATTCGAACCTACGACCTCTGGGTTATGAGCCCAGCGAGCTACCGAGCTGCTCCACCCCGCGTTGCCCTTACGACGACTACTGTACACGCCCCGGAAACACGCCCTCGGCGGGGGTCGGTCGCCGGGTGATCGCCAGGAGTGGTGGAAGAGGCGCACCCGTGCACCTCCACAACCATTCCCGGCGATCACCCGGGCGCCGCAGGGTCAGCCCCCGCCCGCCGACTGCTGCGCCGACTGGAACTGCTTCGCCGCTGCGTCCAGGGCCGCCAGTGCTGTGCCCTGCGCGGCGAAGTCACCGGAGGCCTGCGCCGCCTTCAGCTGGGTGATGGCGTTCTGGATCGCAGCCGCGGCCGCGGCGACCTGTGGCGCGGCGGCGGTGCCGCCGGTGGCAGGCGGCGCCGGGGCGTTGGCCGCGGGCGGCGCTTGCCCCGAATCAGCCGCGCCGTTGCCTGCGCCTGCCCCGAACACTTGGTCCAGCGCCTGCTTCAGCGTCGGAGCGTAGCCGATCCGGTTGCCGTAGTAGACGAGGACCTTCGCCAGCTGTGGATAGCTTGACGCCTGGCCGGTGCGTTCGATGTAGATCGGCTCGACGTAGAGCAACCCGCCCGCCACCGGCAGCGTCAGGAGGTTCCCGTAGTCGACGGCGGTCTGCCCGCGCGAGAGCAGGCTGACGTTGGAGCTGACCGTCGGCGAGCTGATGAACTGTGACTGCACCTGTTGCGGCCCCAGCGTCTGGGTGTCCGACGGCAGCTGCAACACCGTGATCTTGCCGTAGTTCGCGGGATCGGAGCTGGCCGAGACGTAGGACGAGAGGATGTCCCGGTTCTTGAACACCAGCGCGCTCGTGATCTGGAACGTCGGCGAGGCTGCGTCGTCGGCGCCCGGTTGGCCCGCGAGCACGTAGTACGGCGGTTGCGCGGCCCCGGCGGAGCCCGACTGCACGGTCGGGTCGGTCGGGACGTCCCAGAACGACACGCCGCCGTAGAACTCACTGGGGTTGCCCACGTGGTAGCGCGTCAGCAGCTCGCGCTGGACCTTGAACTGGTCCTCCGGGTAGCGGAAGTGCGACCGCAGGCTCGGACTGATCGCCGCGCTGGGCTGGACCGTGCCGGGGAACGCCTTCATCCACGTCTTGAGCACCGGATCGGAGTCGTTGAACGCGTAGAGGGTGACGTTGCCGTTGTAGGCGTCGACCGTGGCCTTCACCGAGTTGCGCAGATAGCCGATGTTCTCGTTCTGTCCCGGCTGGGCGGTCTGCTGCGCGTCCGTGGTCGCAGAGCCGAACGCCACCTGTTGCGCGTAGGGGTAGTTCGGGAGCGTGGTGTAGCCGTCGACGATCCAGGTGAGGCGCCCGTCGACGACCGCGGGGTACGGGTCGGAGTCGGTGGTGAGCCAGGGCGCAACCGCCTGCACCCGGTCTTCCGGCTGCCGCACGTACATGATCTTCGAATCCGGGTTGATCGAGCTGTTGAACAGGATGTTGCGTTCCTGGTACTCCAGCGAGAAGACCAGCCGGTTGAACAGGTTCCCGATCGGCACGCCGCCGGTGCCGGTGTACGTGTAGTTCTGCGAGTCCGAGTCGTACTCGCGCGGCGTGGCGCCACTCTGCCCACCGACGATCGAGTAGTCGGTGTTCAGCTCGCCGTAGTACGTCCGCGGCTCTTTGATCTTCAGACTGTCCGGGATCGTGGTGTCGTTCTCGGTGGTCGTGTCGATGCTGGTGAACTTGGGCAGGCCGCCCTGCCCGCCGCCGGAGTCGTCCAGCGGAGCGTTGATCTGGTTGGCTGGCGCCACCACCAGGCCATTGCCGTGCGTGTAGACGAGGTGCCGGTTGATCCAGTCGGTCTGGTTGCCGGTGAGCCCGTTGGAGTTCAGCTCGCGCGCGGCGACGATGTAGTCCTGCACCGTGCTGTCGTTGGACGCATACCGGTCGATGTCCAGCTTGGGCTCGAAGCCGTAGAACGTGCGGCGCTGCTGCAGCTGCGTGAACGTGGCGGAGATCTTGACGGGGTCCAGCAGCCGGATGTTCGGCACCGTCGCCTTGTCGTTCGAGACGGCCTGGGGCGACGCCGTGGACGTCCCGGAGTACTTGACGTAGTTCACGGTGTCGCCACCGATGCCGAACGCCGTGCGCGTCGCGTCGATGTTGCGCTGGATCGGCACCGACTCGCGGTCGTTCGCGTTGGGGGCGACGACGAACTGCTGCAGCACCTGCGGCCACGCGGCGCCGATCAGCACGCTGGACAGGATGAGCAGGACCGTGGCGATCGCGGGCAGCTGCAGGTTGCGGCGGAACACAGCCGCGAAGAACGCCGCGGCGCAGATGATCGAGATGAACAGCAGGATCAGCTTGGCGGGCATCACCGCGTTGAGGTCGGTGTAGGTGGCGCCGTAGAAGATGTCCTGGCGACGGTCGGAGAACAGCAGCTCGTACCGGTCGAAGTAGTACGCCACGGCCTTGAGCAGCACGAACACGCCTGCCAGCACGGCGAGCTGGGCCCGGGCGGCCCCGCTGACCTGGCCCGCGCGGCCGGTGAGCCGGATGCCGCCGAACACGTAGTGCGTGATCAGCGCGGCCACGAAGCTGATCGCGACGGCGACGAACAACAGGTCCAGCACCGACCGGTAGAACGGCAGTTGGAAGGTGTAGAAGCTGATGTCGATGTTGAACACCGGGTCGGTGGCGCCGAACGGCGTGGAGTTGAGGAACATCTGGACGGTCTGCCAGTCGCCCTGCACCGCGAGGCCCGTGATGAAGCCGATCACGACCGGGATGCCGACGCCGAAGATCCGCAGCCGCTGGATGATCACCGTGCGGTAGCGGGCAATGGGGTCCTCCGGCCCGCTGACCGGCACGAACACCGGCCGCGAGCGGTAGGCGATCCACAGCGACAGCGCCACGAGGCCGCCCATCACCAGTCCGCCGATGACGAACAGCAGCACGTGGGTGAACAGCACCGTCGTGAACACGCTGCGGAAGCCGACCTCCCCGAACCACAGCCAGTCGACGTACAGGTTGAGCAGGCGGGAGCCACCGAGCAGGAGCAGGACGATGATCGCTGCGATCACCAGCAGGATCCGGGTACGGCGGGACAGCGTCGGGGCTCCCACCGGGGGCCGCATGGCCACAGGGCACGCTCCAGTGTTCGGTCTTCGGACGCGGGCGGCCATTCGTCGGTTCGGCGCACGCTGACGGCGGCCCGACGACGCGCCCTGCACTGCCAACTCTACGGACGCGGTGTGGGGTTCCCGTTCGGGCCCAGAATGTCCGATGGCAGGACTGCCGCGTCCTAAGAGCACGTAGCGGGCGCGCGGCCCGCGTTGAGATCGTCCAGGGCCGTCACCGCGTCGTGCAGCGTGCCGACCTTGATCAGCTGCAGGCCCGCGGGCGCGGCGGCGACGGCTTCGGCGCACTCCCCCGCAGGCAACAGGAAGACGGTGGCGCCCGCGGACCGCGCCGCGGCCATCTTGAACTGGATGCCGCCGATGTTCGACACCGCGCCGTCCGCGTCGATGGCGCCGGTGCCCGCGATGAACCGACCGCCCGTCAGCGAGCCGGGGGTGAGCTTGTCGACGATGCCCAGGGAGAACATCAACCCGGCCGAGGGGCCGCCGATGCCGCCGAGGTTGATCGTCAGATCGCCTGCCTTGGGCAGCACGGCGAGCACGACGCCGAGAACACCCTGGGCGCGGCCTTCGGCGGACCCGAGCGTCACCGTGACGGTATGGGGGGCGCCTTGGCGGGTGAACGCCACGGTCGCGGTGTCCCCCGGCTTCGTGGCCTGCAGGACGGTGTTGACGGATTCCGGCGAGGTGACGGGCGTGCCGTTGACCGAGACCAGCCGGTCGCGCGCCCTGAGCTTGCCGTCGACAGCCGACCCGGCGACGACGTCGGCGACCGCAGGCACGGACGGCACCGCGAGCTCCTTTGCCGCGGCCGACTCGGCGTTGATCTCCGAGTCGGTGAAGTCCTCGGCGTTCTTCAGTTCCACCTGTGCGTCGGTCTTGCCCGGCTGGTAGACCGTCGAACGCGGCACCACCTGCCTGCCCGGCGCCGCCCAGTAGCTCAGCGCGCCGACCAGGGTCAGTCGGTCGGTGACCGAGACCGTGGTCATGTTGAGGTTGCCCGACGTCGGGTACGTGGGCAGTCCGCTGACGGCTACCACCGGCTTGCCGTCGGCGTCAGCGAGGGTGTTGAAGGTCGGGCCGGGACCCAGCGCGACGAGAGGCACCGGCACCGCGATCGCCAACACCGCCAGTGCGACAGCCAGCAGCCCGCCCGCGAGCAGGGTGGAGGTCCGGCTGTGCACCGGCCGAGCTTAGAGGGTCCGGCGAATGCAGACCCCGGCGAAGTCAGTGGTCGAAGCGTCGGCCGCGTACCGTAGAGACATGAGCGACGTGCCGTTCGGATTCGGGGCATCCGACCGAGGTGACGACCGTGACCGGCCAGAACGCCCAGACGGGCCGCAGGACCCGTTCGGCTTCGGCAACATTCCGGGCATGCCGGGGATGCCGGGCGGCCTGGGCGGCTTCGGCGCCGAGGGCTTCGACGTCAGCCAGCTCGGCCAGATGCTGACCCAGCTCGGCCAGATGCTCAGCCAGGCTCAGTCGAGCGGCGGTGGGCCGGTCAACTACGACCTCGCCGCGCAGCTCGCCCACCAGCAGCTCGCCGCCACCACCTCGTCGTTGACGGGCGCCCAGCGCGCCGCGGTCAGCGACGCGGTGAAGCTCGCCGAGCTGTGGCTCGACCCCGCCACGGACTTCCCGGCGGGCGCCACCGAGGCAAAGGGCTGGTCGGCCACGGAATGGGTGGACGCGAGCCTGCCCACCTGGCGACGGCTGTGCGACCCCGTTGCCCAGCGCGTCGCCACCGCTTGGGTGGAGGGGTTGCCGGAGGAGGTCCGCGCTCAGGCGGGTCCCATGATGGCGATGCTCGGACAGATGGGCGGGCTGGCCTTCGGCAGCCAGCTCGGCAACGGGCTCGCCCAGTTGGCTGCGGAGGTGCTCACCTCCAGCGACATCGGCATCCCCGTCGGACCGGACCGGGTTGCCGCGCTGCTGCCGGAGAACATCGAGAAGTTCACCAGGGACCTCGACCGGCCCGCCAGCGAGGTCACGATCTTCATGGCGGCCCGCGAGGCGGCGCACCATCGCCTCTACACCCACGTGCCGTGGCTCAAGGAGCGGCTGCTCGCCGCAGTCGAGCAGTACGCGCGGGGCATCCGCGTCGACAGCTCGCGCATCGAGGAGCTCGCCCGCGGCATCGACCCGAGCAACCCCGCAGCCCTGCAGGAGGCCATGCAGTCGGGCATGTTCGAGCCGGAGACCACGCCGGAGCAGAAGGCCGCCCTCGCCCGACTGGAGACGCTGCTGGCGCTCGTCGAGGGCTGGGTCGACGCGGTCGTCGCCGACGCGGTGGGCGATCGCCTGCCCGGCGCGTACGCGCTGCGCGAGACGCTGCGGCGCAGGCGCGCCTCCGGCGGTCCCGCCGAGCAGACGTTCGCCACAGTGGTCGGCCTGGAGCTGCGTCCTCGGCGGCTGCGGGCGGCGTCGGAGCTGTGGCGGCTGCTCACCGAGCAGCGGGGGGTCGCGGGGCGCGACGCGCTCTGGGCGCACCCCGATCTCGTGCCGACCGCTGACGACCTCGACGATCCCGCGGCGTTCGTCGCGCGCACCGACCTGAGCGACCCGATCGCCGAGTTGGAGAAGCTGGCCAACGAAGAGAAGGCGGACGGGGAGAAGGCGGCGAAGGACAAGGCCGCCGAGGACGAGGCCGCCGATAGGGCCGACGACAAGCGCGACGACGAACAGCAGGACTGACAGCTCGCGCGGATGAGTTGAGCACAGCTTGCCGCGC
>DASWUV010000182.1:0-16993 GCA_036401495.1 Pseudonocardia sp.
AGGTGGCACCACCAGCGGGACCGGGGGCGATCCGCAGCCGGTCAACCCGGCCAGGACGGCAGGCAGCACGAGGCCGCCCACCGTCCCGACGAGGAGTTGTCGACGGTTCAGCGTGTCCCTCGCACCCGCAGGCGGTGGGCACCCAACGCGACGACGCCGAGCGCCGCGACCATCAGCGCAGGCAGCCACGCGGGCAGGCCGCCCTCGTACGGGGCTCCGGAGGGAGCGCCCGATGGCACGCCCGACGGCGCGCTGTGCAGCCCCGAGACCGTGAACGTCACCAGAGCGAGCGACTTGTCCTGCAGCGATCCGATGGCGTGCACAAAGGTCGCTGTCCCCTCCTTCAGGTTCACCTCGGCCGGCCCGATCACCGGGGCGGTGCTGCCCGCCGCGGCCACCGCAGCCGAGACCGAGCCCGCGGGCAGGTTGAGGACCTTCTGGTTCGGGTTGGTCAGGCCCTGGATCACCGGCTTGCCACCCGCCAGCACGTCGACCGCGGGCGCGGCCGCAGTGTGCCGGACGACGAGGCGCGCCTGCCCCGGCGCGATGCGGGACACGTCGTCGACGAACGGCGTGAGCGTCGGCTGGCCTCCCGCGTTCAGGTGCGCCACCAGCGTGACGTTGGCGCCCGCGGGAAGGCTCGCGCTCGTCGAGAGCAGGGGCGATCCGGAGCCGTCAGGGGCGTCGGCCGGGAAGATCGCGACCTTGTGCGGGCCCGCGGGCAGCGAGATCGGGCCTTTGCTCGTGCCCGGCTGGAAGTTGTCGAGTGCCCGTGCGCCGTCGACGTACACGTCGACCGGGGTCTTCGGAATGCCGTGTACCACGTAGACCGTCGCGGACCCGGCCGCCGAAGCGGCGGACACCGGGGACAGGGCGGCCACGAGCACGGCCGCCAAACCAGCGCCTAGCAGGAGTCGTCTCATGCCCCCGTTACCGCGCCCGGCCCCGCGGCGGATGCAGTCCGCAGGTCACGATCAGGTCAAGCGGCGCCCGATCGCCCCCCGTGCCATGCTCACTTCCATGGCACCCGCCCGATCGGCAGCGCCGCTGCGGTGACCGGTTCAGCTGCTGGGGAGACGACCGAGGACGACGCCGACCGGTCGACGGCGTGCAGGCTGGCCGCGGGTGATCCCGCGGCCCTGCGCGAGGCGTTCGACCGCTACGGCGGCTTGATCCACGCGATCGCGCTGCGGAGCCTCGGGGTGCACCAGGACGCCGAGGACGTCACCCAGCAGGTGTTCGTGCGGGCCTGGCGGGGCCGGGCGGGGCTGGACCCGGAGCGGGGTGCGCTCGGCGGCTGGCTGGTCGGCATCACCCGTCGGCAGATCGCGGACCGACTCGCCCTGCGCAGCCGCGAGCACGAGCTCGCCAACCGCGCGGGCAGGCTCTCCCTCCGCCCGACCCCCGCGCCGATGCCCGACGACGTCGTGGAGGCCCTCGTCGTCGCCGACGGACTCGACCACCTGCCACCGCAGGTGCGGATGGTGCTCCGACTGGCGTTCTTCGACGACTTGACCCACCAGCAGATCGCCGCGATCACCGGCCTCCCGCTGGGCACGGTCAAGAGTCATCTGCGGCGCGGGCTCGAGCGGCTCCGGCGGCACTGGCAGAAGGAAGGCGCGTCGTGAGCACCGCGCACCCGGAACCCGAGGACCTCGCCCTCGCGGCGCTGCCCTCCGAGGTGCCCGACCGGCAGGTCGCCGCGCACCTCGACGGGTGTCCGACCTGTCGGGAGCACGTCGCGGAGCTCGCCCACACCGTCACCCTCGCCAAGGAAGGCGCGCTCGCGAAGGAAGGGGCGGTCGACGCAGGCGAGCAGGCCGCACCGGACCGCGTGTGGGCGGCCGTTGCGGCCGAGCTCGGCTTCGACATGGGCCCCGCCGACGGCCCGCCCCTCCTGCGGACCGACGACCGAGGTGTGGGCGATGCCGCGCAGCCACCTGCTGCCATGAGCGGACGGAGGCCGTCCCAGTCAGCACGGTGGCGGCCCGCCGCCGTGCCCGTGGCCGCCGCCCTCGTCGCGCTCGTGGTCGGCGTGTGCCTCGGCTTCGGGCTCGGGCGCGACGACGCAGGCGGTGCTCCGCCGCCTGCGTCGTCGACGGTCGTGGCCCAGCTGCGGCCCGTCGGCGGGACCGACCCCGCGGGCACGGGCACCATGAGTGCGGCCGAGCACGGCGGAGTCCGCACGATGGAGATCCACCTGACCGGCGTCACGAACACGGCAGGAGCCGACTACCTGGAAGCGTGGCTGATGAGCCGGGACGGCAGCCAGATCGTCGCGTTGGGCGCGCTGACCCGCGGCAACAGCGACTACACCGGGTCGTTCACCGTGCCCGCGAACCTGCCGCTGACCCAGCTCGACGTCGTCGACATCTCGGCCGAACGCTATGACGGCAACCCCGCGCACTCGTCCGTCAGCATCCTGCGCGGCAGCCTGTCCTAGTGCCTGCCCGCTGACCCCACCCGCGCCGTTATGCGCCGGGGGCGGGCAGCCAGTCGGCGGCCAGGGGGAACAGGTACTGGTCGGCGACAAGCGTGAGCACGCGGCGCGCCGACCGTGGCGTCTCGACCACCGCCCGCGGCACACCGACGCCTGCCTTCTCGTACGCGCGGCCCGCGAGCTGCTCGAGCATCCCCCCGACGCCCCCGATCTCGGTGAGCCGCAGGCCGGTGGCCCGCTGCAGCCGGGCGACCTCGACCACGCCGAGGAACCGCTCCGCGTGCTCGGGGAACACGCCCGCCAGGAACAGCGCGCCGTCGCCGATGCGCCGCCAGATGCCCGGCTGCTCGGCGGGCGGCACGACGTCGAGCAGCGCGGCGAGTCGGGGCAGGTCGAGCTCGTTCCAGCGCTGGCGTCGCCAGCCGCGCGTTTCCCGTCGCCACACCACTCCCGAGGCCACGCGCGAGTAGGACGCCAACAGCTCGGCGAGGAACAGCCGGTGCGCGGGCTCGGTGGCGAACGCGGCCAGGACCGGCCCGTCGAAGACCGGCACCCGCGAGCGGGGACCTGCGCGATCGGAGACGTACGAACGGCCGACCAGCGTGCTGCTCACGCGGTGCACGGCGGCGGCGAACAGCAGAAACGGTGACACGTAGCGGAACCGGCCCGGCTCGTCGCGCCGGGCGGTGAGCACGGCGTCGGTCACCGCGGGTCGATCGAGCAGGGCGAGGATCAGGTCCGGCTCCCGACGCAGCACCGGCACCTGGTCGGCGCGGCCGCCCGCAAGGACGAGCAGGTCGTGATCGCTGAGGTGTTCGGCGTACCGCCGGTCGACAGAGTCCCAACCGTCCATGGTCACCATGGTGCGCCACGCACCGGTGGCTGCACGAGTCCTGCCGCCTGAGCGGCTTGCCATGTCGGAGGCGAGCGCCGATCGTGGGCGAGCGCCGACCAGGAGGTTGTCGTGGTGCCGGGGCACGGCCCGGTCTTCACCGACGGCGCCCCGGTGGCGGCAACGCTGACAACGGCGGCGCCCCGCTGACCTGCCTGGCCTGAACCGGTTCCGGGCGGACCGACGGCGTTGCCCCGGACCGTGCCGATCGGGCCCGGCGGTGCGTAGAGTGCTGCCGTGTTGGGCCTCGTCGTCGTAGTTGTGCTCGGCGTGACCGTCCTGATCGGGACGACGCTGGGCGGGCGCTACCGGGTGGCGCCGCCCGCGCTCCTGCTCTGCTTCGGGGCCCTGCTCGGGCTGATACCCGGCCTGTCGTCGGTCGAGCTCAACCCGGACGTGGTGCTGCTGCTGTTCCTGCCTCCCCTGCTGTACTGGGAGAGCCTGAACACCAGCCTGCGCGAGATCCGCGCCAACCTGCGCGTCATCGCGTTGTCCAGCGTCGCACTGGTGATCGTCACGATGGCGGCCGTGGCGTTCGCGGCGCAGGCCCTCGGCGTCGATCCGCGCGCCGCATGGGTGCTCGGCGCGGTCCTCGCCCCGACCGACGCGGCGGCGGTGGCCGGACTGGCCAAGCGGCTGCCGCGGCGCGTCCTGACCACATTGCGCGCCGAGAGTCTGATCAACGACGGTACGGCGCTGGTGCTCTTCGGGGTGGCGACGGCGGCGGCGGTGGGCGCTGAGCAACCGGGCCCGGTCCAACTCGTGGGCGACTTCGTGGGCTCCTACCTCGGTGGGCTCATCGCCGGACTGCTGGCCAGCGGAGCGGTCCTGCTGGTGCGGCGGCATCTCGACGACCCGCAGCGCGAGGGTGCGCTGAGCGTGCTCACGCCGTTCCTGGCCTTCCTGCTGGCCGAGCTGGTGCACGCCAGCGGCGTGGTCGCCGTGGTCGTAGCCGGGCTGGTGTTGACCTACGCGGGCCCGCGGGTGATCCGGGCCCGCTCGCGGACCCAGACGACGGCGTTCTGGGACCTGGCCACGTTCCTGCTCAACGGCGGGCTGTTCGTGCTGGTCGGGCTGCAGTTCCCGCGGGCGGTGCGCAACCTCGACGGGACGAGCGTCGGGCACGCCATCGGGGTCGCGCTCGGGATCGGCGGGGTGGTGATCGGCACCCGGCTGTTGTGGGTGCACACCATCCCGTACGTGATCCGCGCGCTGGACCGGCGCGCGGTGCAGCGCACCCGACGGGTGGGCTGGCGCCAGCGCATGGTCAGCGGGTGGGCCGGGTTCCGTGGCGGGGTGTCGCTGGCCGCCGCGCTGGCCGTGCCCGCGACGGTGCTCGGCGGCGCGGCCTTCCCCGACCGGGACCTGATCGTGTTCGTCACGGCGGTCGTCATCCTGCTCACCATCCTGGTGCAGGGCATCACGTTGCCCCTGGTCGTGCGCTGGGCCCGGCTGCCGGAGGACGTCGGGCGGGCCGAGGAGCTGGCGATGGCCCGCACACGGGCGGCCGAGGCGGGACTCGCCGCGCTGCCCGGGCTGGCGGCGCAGCTGGGCGTGTCCGGTGAGCCCGTAGAGCGCATCCGGGCGGACTACCAGGAATACCGGGACGAGGCGGAGGCAGGCGCCGAGCCGGGGGAGTCGACACGCGAGCTGGAGCGGCGGCTGCGGCTGGCCGTGCTGCGGGAGAAGCGCCACGCCGTGACCGAGATGCGGGACGCGAACGAGATCGACGACATCGTGCTGCGCGAGCTGCAGGCCGGGATGGACGTCGAGGAGGTCCGGCTGCTCGGCCCGGTCGTCCCCGACTGACGGCGGCACTGTTCGGGTCGAGCGCCCCGCCACCGCGGGCCTAGAGTCGTCGCGTGGACGTGCGGGCGCTGGTGTTCGACGTGTTCGGCACGGTGGTGGACTGGCGCGGTGGCATCGCCCGCGAGGTGCGCAGGCTGGCGCCGGGAGTGGACGCGGAGGCGTTCGCGGACGCCTGGCGCGGGCGCTACGCGCCGTCGATGGACCAGGTGCGCCGCGGCGAGCGGGCGTGGGCGAACCTCGACACGCTGCACCGCGAGTCGCTCGACGCACTGCTCGCGGAGCGTGCGCAGGACCTCGACGAGGCGACGCGCGCCGAGTTGGTGCTCGGGTGGCACCGGCTCGACCCGTGGCCGGACGCGGTGGCCGGGCTGACCCGGCTGCGTGCGCGCTTCGTGCTCGCGACGGCGTCCAACGGGAACGTCGCCCTGCTCGTCGACATGGCCAAGCGTGCGGGCCTGCCGTGGGACGCGGTGCTGTCGGCGGAGCTGTTCGGGCACTACAAGCCCGACCCCGAGGTGTATGACGGCGTGGCGCGCCTGCTCGGGCTCGCTCCGGAGCGCGTGCTGATGGTCGCCGCGCACGTCGACGACCTCGCGGCGGCGCGGGAGCGGGGTCTGCGTACCGCATACGTGCATCGCCCGCACGAGCTCGGCCCACGCGGAACCCCACCGCCGACGGATCCCGCCGCCGACCTCAACGTGACGTCCCTGACCGAGCTCGCCGCGCGCCTCACGCCATCCTGATCGACCCGAGCTCCGCCACCACCTCAGGGCCGCGGTGCCCTTACCGCAGCATCAGGAGGAGCGGTCGCTCTGGCTCTCGTGCCGCCAGTGGTCGCCGAACTCGTTGTCGTGCAGGCGGTGCAACAGGTGCGCATAGTGGTCGAGGCGATCGGCCGCGTGCCGCATCTCGTCGAAGTCCTTGCCGTGCTCGCGGGCGGCCGTCTTCTCCTCGCCCCGTTTGCGGACGATGTGCAACTCCTCCCGGCTGAGTTCGGCCACCTTCGTCAGCACTTCCTGAAGATCCACAACGCCTCCGTGTCTCGGCTATCGGCTGACCTCGCAGACCTTACGGCGTCCCCGCAGGACGTCGACCCCTCTGCGGGGACGCCACAACCTCTGCGCAGGCCCGCCCGCCCCCCGCGGTCACGCCGACGACTGCGACACGTGGGGACTCTCGGTGAGGCGGGTCAAGGCCGCCTGCGACGCGGCGTCGGCCGCCCGGTAGATGACGAGTCGTTCGCGGGCGTCGGGCAGGGGATGAAGCACGTCGAAGTCGAGGGTGACGTGCCCGATCAGGGGATGCAGGAGGCGCTTGCGTCCGCGCCCGTTGACGCGCACGTCGCGCAGCTCCCACAGACGCACGAACTCCTCGCTCCGCCCGCACCAGCTCCGGATCCGAGCGCTGAGCTGCGCATCATCAGGGTAGGCGGCCCACGCCGCGCGCAGGTCGGCTACGCCGTCGCGGATGACCTGCTCGCGGTCGAGATACACGGCGCGCTGCCCGGGGTTGAACAGGCACAGCTCCAGCGCGTTGAGCTGGGGCGCAGCCAAGGTGTCGAGGTCGAGCAGCGCGGACATCTCCCGGTTCCAGGCGACGATGTCGAGCCGGTGGTCCAGCAGCATGGCCGGTAGCGGCGACAGGTCGTGCACCAGCTGCGCGGTCGGGGTGTGCGCCGGGACGTCCGGCACCCTCCCGCGGTCGGTCGGCCGCTGCCCGGCCAGGGTGAACAGGTACACCCGTTCGTCGTCGCTCAGCCGCAGCGCGCGGGCCAGCGACTCCAGCACGTCGGGCGACGGGTTGAGCCCGCGACCCTGTTCGAGACGCACGATGTAGTCGATGCTCACCCCGGCCAGCTCCGCCACCTCCTCGCGGCGCAGGCCGGGCGTTCGACGTCGTCGGGAACCGGCGGGCAGCGCAACGTCGCCGGGGCTGAGCCGTTCGCGCCGGGTGCGGAGGAAGGCCGCAAGCTCGTGCGTCACCGTGGCCTCGACGTCCATCGACGGCCATCCTACGGGCGGTCCGCCTAGGACGGGCTTTCCCAGGCTGACGCTTCCCTTCATCGCGGTCCGCGGCCGAACCAGACTCGTCGCCATGACACTGTCTCTGGACGACTACCGGTTGCTCGGCCGCTCGGGTCTCCGCGTCTCCCCGCTGGCCCTCGGGGCCATGACCTTCGGCAACGACTGGGGTTGGGGCGCCGAGCGCGACGACGCCCGACGGATCTTCGACACCTATCTCGAGCGCGGCGGCAACTTCGTCGACACCGCGGACGTCTACACCAACGGCTCGTCGGAACGCCTGCTCGGCGAGTTCCTGCGCGAGCGCCGTGAGCACGTGGTGCTGGCCACCAAGTACACCAGCTCGACCGAACCGGGCAACCCGAACGCCGGTGGCAACCACCGCCGCAACATGGTCCGCTCGGTGGAGGCCAGCCTCCGCAGGCTCGACACCGACTACCTCGACCTGCTCTACCTGCACGCCTGGGACGCCACCACGCCGGTGGACGAGATCCTGCGCGGCATGGACGACCTCGTGCGCTCGGGCAAGGTCGTGTATGTCGGCATCTCCGACACGCCTGCCTGGCAGGTGTCCCGGATGCAGGCCATCGCCGACCTGCGCGGCTGGGCGCCGCTGGTCGCATTGCAGGTCGAGTACAGCCTCGTCGAGCGCACGGTCGAGCGCGAGCTCATCCCGATGGCCGCCGAGCTCGGGCTGGGCGTCATTCCGTGGTCCCCGCTCGGCAGCGGGGTGCTGACCGGCAAGTACAGCAGGGCCGACCTCGCGGACGCAGGCAGCGTGGCGTCGGCGAGCGGCACGCGGCGCGACGTCGCGGCGGGCAACGGCGCACTGACCGAGCGCAACCTCGGCATCGCGGAAGTGGTGACGAAGGTGGCGGCGGAGCTGGGCGTGACCCCGGCCCAGGCTGCGATCGCCTGGACCCTGCGCAACCCTGCGGTGACGGCGCCGATCCTCGGCGTGCGTACGCCGTCCCAGCTCGACGACAACCTCGGCGCGCTCGACGTCGAGTTCGACGCCGCCCAACTCTCCGCGCTGAACGAGGTCAGCGCGGTGGACCTGGGCTTCCCCCACGAGTTCCTGGCCCGCGCGATGACCCGCGCGGTCATGTCCGGCGGGGTCACGATCCGGCCGCGTTGACCCGGGTCGTCCTCCGCGTGGCCGCGCGCGTCACGGCGGGGTGATCAGGCGGCGGTGGAGCTCCGTGGTGAGGACGTGGATCTCGCGGGTGAGCTGGGTGTTCGTCTTCAGCTCCATTTCCTGCTCGACGAAGTCGTGGTCGGCTTTGGCCTGTTGAAAGGTCGCCGCATTATTCTGGCCGATCATCACGAAGGTCGAAAGGAAGATCGCTTCCAGGGACACGACGAGGGTGAGCGTGGGCCACGGGCTGCGTTCGGCGAACAGCATCCAGGCCGCGAACACGACGACGTGCAGGTAGACGAACAACATCGAGCCTGCGAACTTGGTGATGGCGTCGGCGACCCGCAGCTGTGCGTCAGCGGCACGGCGCTCGCGCAGCTTGGTGACAACGGGATGTTCGGGGCGGACGTCCGTGCGGGCTGCGGTCATGGTTCTCGGTTCTCCTCGGCGCAGCCTGGGTGTGCGTTCGACGGCGCGGTGATCGGCAACTCCGGTGATCCTCCTCGCCGCCTGCGCGATGGCCGTGTGGGGCGGCGCGGAGTGGGTACTGCCCTGACATGACTACTGTCCCCAACCTGCGACTGAACAATGGTGTCGAAATCCCGCAGTTCGGGTTCGGCGTCTTCCAGATCCCGCCGGACGAGACCGTCGCGGCCGTTCGCAACGCGCTCGACGCGGGCTACCGCCACGTCGACACCGCCCAGATGTACGGCAACGAGGCCGAGGTCGGGCGGGCGGTCGCCGAGTCCGGTGTCCCCCGCGACGAGGTGTTCGTGACGACCAAGCTCGACAACGATCGCCACGGCTACGACGCCGCGCTCGGCGCGCTCGACGGGAGCCTGCAGCGGCTCGGCATGGATCGGGTCGACCTGTTCCTCATCCACTGGCCACGGCCGCACGACGGCCGCTACGTCGAGACGTGGACGGCGATGGAGAAGCTGGCCGCGGACGGCAAGGCCCGGTCGGTGGGGGTCTTGAACTTCACCATTCGGCATCTCGAGGAGCTCGCCGCCCGCACCGGCACCGTCCCGGCGGTGAACCAGATCGAGCTGCATCCGCAGTTCCCGCAGGCGGAGCTGCGCGCCTACCACGCCGAGCACGGCATCGTGACCGAGGCGTGGAGCCCGATCGGGCAGGGTGGCGACCTGCTCGAGGACGACCGGCTGAAGGCGCTGGGGGAGCGACACCACAAGTCGCCCGCGCAGATCGTGCTGCGCTGGCACGTGCAGCTCGGCAACGTGATCTTCCCGAAGTCGGTGAACCCCGACCGGGTCCGGGAGAACATCGACATCTTCGACTTCGAGTTGTCCGCCGACGACATGTCCGTGATCGACGGGCTGGACAGCGACAAGCGGCTGGGCCCCGATCCGAACACATTCGGCTGATCTGCAACGGCCTTTGCGACTCGACGCGGGCAGGTCGGTGTTCCACGGAGCACCGACCTGCCCGTGTCTGGTGTCACGTGGCCTGCATGAGACGGCGACGGTAAATCCGGTGGGTTTTACCGGTCGCCTCCCGCGGTAATGGGGACGGCATGACCGATCTCGCGGGCTCGATTAACGAGGATCTCCGGCATGCCGAGGAGTTGCAAAGAGCCGCCGAACGGGCGTTCGGCTGGTCGCAGCTGTACGACTACCAGATGGATGCCATGGAAGCACTCATGGACGGGCGGGACGTGCTGGCGGTGCTGCCGACCGGGGCGGGCAAGTCCGCGATCTACCAGGTGCCCGCCCTGCTCCTGGACGGCCCGACGCTCGTGGTCTCACCGCTGCTGGCGCTGCAGCACGACCAGCGGGAGAGCATCGGGGAGTCGCGCGCGCCCGAGGCGGTGGCGGTGAACTCCGCCCAGCCCGCCAGCGAGACCCGCCGGGCGTGGAGCGCCGTGCGCGAAGGGGACGCCGAGTACCTCTTCCTCGCACCGGAACAACTCAGCAAGGACGAGGTGGTCGACGAGATCACGGAACTGGGCGTCTCGCTGTTCGTCGTCGACGAAGCGCACTGCGTCTCGGCGTGGGGCCATGACTTCCGTCCCGACTACCTGCGGCTGGGCCCGATCATCGAACGGCTCGGCCACCCTGCTGTCGTCGCGCTGACCGCAACTGCTGCGCTGCCCGTGCGCCAGGACATCGTCGAACGCCTGAATCTGCGCGAGCATCACGAGGTCCTCGCGAGCTTCGACCGGCCCAACCTCCACCTGGCCGTCGAACGGTTCACCGACGACTCGGCCAAGCGGCAGGCGGTCCTCGCCCGCGTCACCGCTCTGACCGCCGATCCCGCGACCCGTCCCGGGCTCGTCTACGCCGCCACCCGCAAGGACGCCGAGTTCTACGCCGACGAGCTCGCCACGGCAGGCGTACGGGCGGCGGCTTACCACGCGGGGATGAAAGCGGCGGACCGCGAACGGGTGCACACGCAGTTCCTCGCGGAGGGCGCCGACTCCGACGAGTCGGCCCTGGACGTCGTTGTCGCCACGTCGGCGTTCGGGATGGGGATCGACAAGCCCGATGTGCGGTTCGTCCTGCACGCCTCCGCGCCGGACTCCCTGGACTCCTATTACCAGCAGATCGGCCGCGCGGGCCGTGACGGCGAACCCGCCGAGATCACCCTGTTCTACCGTCCGGAGGACCTGAACCTGCAGAAGTTCCTCGCCGCGAGCCGGGCCCCGCGCGACGCCCTCGACCAGGTCGCGCACGCGTTGGACGAGCGCGACGAACCGGTGCGACCCACGGACCTGAAGGACAGCGTCGACGCGCCTGCGCCCACGCGCACGCAGGCGGTGAACCTGCTCGAGCAGGTGGGCGCGGTGACGACGACCGCGGACGGCCTGCTGACCTATGCCGACGCAGACCTCGCACCCGGGAAGGCCGTCGGCAAGGCGGTCGACCAGGCCGAGGCCCACCAGCGCCTGATCCGCTCGCGGATCGACATGATGCGCGGCTACGCCGACACCACCGGCTGCCGACGACAGTTCGTGCTCGGCTACTTCGGCGAGCAGCTGTCCCAACCCTGCGGTCGCTGCGACACCTGTGAGGCGGGCACGGCCGAGGCGAAGCCGTCGGGGAGCGGCGCCTTCCCCGTCAATGGTTCGGTGCGGCACGCAAAGTGGGGCCACGGCGTGGTGGTCTCCATCGAGCAGGACCGCGTCACCGTGCTGTTCGACGACGTCGGGTACAAGACCCTCGCGCTCGCCGCCGTCCACGACCACGACCTGCTCACCCGCGATACCGACGGCCCTGCGCCTGAACGGTCGCACGACGCCGTTCAGGCCGACGTCGGGCCAGGGTGACCAGACGCGCCGGACGTCGGTGTCCGCGCGGCGCCCGCTAATGTGCAGGGACTGGTCGCATGGGCCACCATTGCGTGCCATGAGTGAGGTATCGCGACCCGCGCGAAGTGTTCGCTCGAGCACCGCCCTTCGCGCGGGCCTGTCGTTGAGCGATCTCGACATCGACGAGCTGTGGACCGCGTATTTCGGCCTCGGCGGGTCGATGTCGATGAAGGAGCTGGTCGCGCTCGTGGAGGGGCGGCTTGTGGTGTCGGATCACGAGCACGACATGGTGGCGCAAGCGCTGAACGACTACTTCACCGCCAAGGGCCAGGATCACCCCGTCTCCTACGCGAGCGACCTCGAAGCGGCTGCGGCGGAGGACGTGGAGCACGGGGTCCACCGGGAACGGTGATCGGTGCAGTCGTGGTGGGCGCCGCCTGCGGATGTCGCCTAACGTGAGGGGCGACTCGTCGATGCCGCCGATTCAACAGGAGACCGCCGTGACCGAGACCCTCCGTCGCACCGGGCAGCTCGCCTCATGACCGCGACCGCGACCGCTGCAGGCAAGAGCGCCAACGAGGTGGAGGACGTCGGTCACGTCGACGTCCTGGTCGTCGGGGCCGGGGTTTCCGGCATCGGCGCAGCGCACCGCCTGCGGACGCAGTTCCCCGACCGGAGCTTCGTGGTATTGGACGCACAGGACAACCGGGGCGGGACCTGGTGGACCCACCAGTACCCCGGCGTGCGCTCGGACAGCGACCTGTTCACCTACGGCTACCGGTTCAAGCCGTGGCGGGGACCGTCGATCGCGGCGGGCGGGGAGATCCTCGCGTACCTGGACGAGGTGATCGAGGAGTTCGACCTGGGCCCCTCGATCCGCTACCGGCACCGGGCCACGGCGGCCACGTGGTCCACGCAGGACCGGCGGTGGACCGTGGAGGTCACCCGTGAGGACACCGGGCAGCGGCTGCGGTTCACCACCGGGTTCCTCTGGATGTGCCAGGGCTACTACAACCACGACAAGCCCTACCGGCCCGAGTGGGCGGGCATGGACCAGTTCCAGGGCGTGGTCGTGCACCCGCAGCGGTGGCCGGAGGACCTCGACCTGGCGGGCAAGCGCGTCGTCGTGATCGGGTCCGGGGCCACGGCCGCGACGCTGATACCCGCGATCGCGGAGAAGGCCGAGCACGTGACGATGCTGCAGCGCTCGCCCACCTATTTCTTCGCGCCGCCGACGACGCACGAGCTCGCCGTCCAACTGCGGGCCCTGGACATCCCCGAAGACTGGACGCACGAGATCATGCGTCGCCAGTACATGACGCAGTACCACTGGCTCGCGCGGACGTCGTTCGAGGCGCCCGACGAGGTGCACACGTACCTGATCGAGTCGATGCGGCCCCAGCTGCCGGAGGGGTTCGACATCGACAAGCACTTCACGCCGCGGTACCGCCCGTGGCAGCAGCGCATCGCGATGGTCCCGGACGGCGACATGTTCGCGGCGCTGCGGGAGGGCAAGGCGTCGATCGTCACGGACACCATCGAGACGTTCACCGAGCACGGGATCCGGGTCGCCTCCGGTGAGGAGGTCCCGGCCGACGTCGTCGTCACCGCCACGGGCTTCAACCTCTCGGTGCTGGGGGACGTCGCGTTCACCGTCGACGACGAGCCGGTCGACTTCTCCGAGCGGGTGACGTGGCGCGGGATGATGATCTCCGGCGTGCCCAACATGGCCTACGTCTTCGGGTACTTCCGGCACAGCTGGACCCTGCGCGTCGACCTCGTCAACGACGTCGTGGGGCGTTTGTTGGAGACCATGCACGAGAAGGGCGCCACGATGGTGGTGCCGACGCTGCGCCCGACGGACGCGGACATGGAGCTGCGGCCGTGGTCGGACCCGCAGAACTTCAACGCGGGCTACGTGCTGCGCTCGCAGCACGTCCTGTTCAAGCAGGGCGACCGCGAGCCGTGGACGCACATGCTGGAGCACGAGCAGGAACAGGAGATCCTGCCCAAGGCCGACCTGGACGACGGGACGCTCGAGTACCGCTGAGCCCGTCCGCTTTTTGCGTCTTTGCCTGCGTCAGCTATCGAGGAGGTCGCCATGCCCCGGCTCGCCGTGCGCACCGGAGTCACGCTCAACTACGAGATCAGCGGCGAGGGGGAACCGCTGCTGCTGATCATGGGAACCTCGGGTTCCATCCCGCTGTGGGCCGAGCTGCTGCCCCGCCTCGCCGAGCAGTACCGGGTCATCGCGTTCGACAACCGGGGGCTCGGCGGGAGCGAGCGCGGCGAGGGCGCGATCACCGTCGCGGGCCTCGCGGAGGACGCCGCCGCGCTGCTCGAAGCCCTGGACGTCCCGAAGGCGCACGCCATGGGCTGGTCCCTCGGCTCGGCCGTGGTGCAAGAGCTCGCCCTCGCCCACCCGCAGCGGGTCGCCTCGGCCGTCCTGTACTCGACCTGGGCCCGGTGCGACGGTTTCCAACGCTCGGTGCTGACCGCGCTCCGACTTCCCTACGCCGTGCGGGACATGGAGGCGGCACTGGTAACGGCAGGCCTCGCGTTCTCGCCCCAGTTGCTCGACCACCCCGACTTCGCGCAGCTTCTCGCGCCGATGCTGCCTGCGTTCCCGCAGAACGAGGCCCAGATGGCGGTCACCGCGGAGCAGTGGGACGCCGACCTGCAGCACGACACGCTCGGTCGCCTCCCGGGTATCGCGGCGCCGACCGTCGTCGTGGTCGGCGAGCAGGATCTCCTGACCCCGCCGTGGCAGGCGAAGGCCGTCGCCGACGCCATTCCCGGGGCCCGTTACGAACTGCTGACCGGTCCGGGATCGAGCCATGGCCTGCACATCGAGCGCCTCGACGATCTGCTGGAAGTCGTCTTCGGCTTCCTCGACGAGCACCGGATGGGGGCCTGATCGCCCAGGTCGGCGTCAGGCGGGCTGCCGGGCGAAGGTGTCGTGTTCTTCGGCGACGAACTCGGCGAACGTCTTCGGCCTGCGGCCACCGATCTCCTCGATGGTGTCGGTCACCGCGAACTCGCGCGGCGCGCTGCGCAGGTTCGCCCAGAGCTTCGACAGATGGGTGACGGCGTGGTGGTTGATGCGACCACCGGCGGCTTCGGCCCACAACTCGTCGGAGATGTTGTGGTAGCTGACGTCGCGCCCGAGCCCCGCCGCGAGGCCGGAGACGATCTCCTGCACGGTCAGGACCTGCCCGATCACCGGGTATGAACTGCCCGCAGGCACGTCGTCGGCCGTGAGCACGCCGACGGCGACCCGCGCGACGTCCTCCCCGGCGACGAGCGGGATCACCGTGCTCTCCTCGCCGAACGGCACCATGAAGGTGCCCGCCGCGATCGTCGCGTTGGCCAGTGCGCGGACGTTCTCGAAGAACACGGTCGCCCGGACGTGCGCCGCGCCGATCCCGGCCCACTCGAAGACCTGCTCGGACAGGTAGTTCTCCCGCATGCGCGGTGTCGGCGCATCCGGCGCGGACACCAGCATCACCATGTCGACGAGCCGCGTGACCCCGGCGTTGCGGGCGGCCACGGCCATGTTGACGCAGGCGGTGAGCAGGCCCTCCTGGACCGGGTAGGCGAAGTAGACGGTCGAGACGCCGTCGACGGCCTTCTCGATGGAGGCGAAGTCGAGGAAGTCGCCCACCACGACGTCGGCGCCGAGGCTGCGCAGGTACTCGGCCCGCTCGTCCCAGGTGCGGACCATGGCGCGGACCGGCACGCCGCGCTCGCGGAGCAACTCGGTCACCCGCCGTCCGGTCTTGCCCTGCTCGCCGCCCGCCGCGCCGGTCACGAGCACTGTTGTCGCTGTCATGGCTACCTCCGTGGTCCTGGGGCACCGTGCTGGTACCGGTCGGTACCAGGACCGTATGGTACTGTCCGGTACCACGTCAAGAGGAGCGGCATGTCGACGCCGGAAGCACGCGGAGACGGCGGGGGCGCCGTCCGCGGGCGCATCCTCAACGCGGCCTTCTCGGCCTTCCTCGAGACCGGTTACGCCGAGACGACCACGCTCGAGATCGCCAGGCGCGCGAAGGTCTCGAAACGAGAGCTCTACGCGTTGGTCGGCAACAAGCAGGAGATGCTTCTGGCCTGCATCCGAGAACGGGCCGATCGCCTACGGTTGCCCGCCGACCTGCCGAAGCCTCGTGACCGGGACGCCCTGGAGCGGGCGTTGGTCGCTTTCGGCACGCAACTCTTGCGCGAGACGACGAATGCAACGGTCATCGCCGCGTTTCGGTTGGCCATCGGCGAAGCGGCGCGCACGCCCGAGGTCGCCGCGGCGCTGGACACCGTTGGTCGCCAGTCGGGTCGCGCGGCCCTGGCGGGGATCATGTCCGACGCTCGATCCCGGGGGTTGCTGACCGGCCGTCCCGCGGAGATGGCGGAGCAGTTCGCGAGCCTGCTCTGGGGCGACCTGATGGTCAGCCTGCTGCTCCGCACCGTCGACACCCCGACGCATGTGGAAGTCGTCCGGCGCGCGCGCGCCGCAGCGACCGCGATCCTGCAGCTTCATTCGCAAGCACCGTAAGCACGGGGTCGCTTGACAGTGGACCCCCGGGGCGTTAAGGATACGAGAGTGCATTGAATGCACTCGGGTTCATTAAGGAGACTGCTGTGGTCGTGACGTTCATCAACGCTTTCGAGGTCCCCGCTGACGCGGACGACGACTTCCAGGCCAGGTGGCAAGAGGTCAACCACTACATGCGGACGAAGCCGGGCTACCTGGACCATGTGTTGCACCGCTCTGTGAGTCCGGACGCCCGTTTTCGGTTCGTCAACGTCGCACACTGGGCGTCCGCCGAAGACTGGCGCGCGGCGCACGACGAGGGCTTCCGGGCCCTGGTCGGCAGGCCGGAATGGGCGCGCTATCCGGCGACGCCCGCGGTGTTCGACCCGGTGGACTCCGGTTCCGTCGAACAAGTGCGCTGAGTTCGCCGCACTCGCTACCCGTCCTCAGCTGACCGTTCCGGGGCACCGCGCGCTGAACGGCTCCCAGCGACCACTGTGGCAATCGCCGACACCAAGCGCTCGAATGCAGCGGGGGAGACGCGCTCTCTTGCCGGAGCGAGCGCCTGCTCGATCCATTCGACCCTGCGATGCCCGCGCCGAGGCCCCGATGCTCGATCGTCGTGAAGTAGGTGTACACGGCGCGCTTGGCAACGTCAGCCGCGTCTGCGACGTCGACGATCGAGGGCGACTCACCGCATGCCAGTGTGTCGGCGGCTGCAGAAACGATCGCTTGGCAGGTCCCGTCGGCGTTGGCGCTGACGGCCGCTCCCGGTCCCGTTGGCGATCATTTGAGTCCCTTCGTCCACGCACCCGCTGGACCATTACCCGGACACGCCAGATGCACGATGTTGCTACGAATGCACATCTGCGGCCTCAATGAGAGAGAAGTGAGCCC
>DASWUV010000183.1:0-3196 GCA_036401495.1 Pseudonocardia sp.
AGGGACTCGCAGAATTTGCCGACCAGGACGTGCACGATCAGCGCCTCGGTGGCCATGCCGCCGGCGATCGGCCGCGCTGGAGCCTCGGCCACCTGCGCGGCGACAATCAGGATGGTTTTGGGCGTCAATCAGGATGGATGATCTCGGGGCAGGCCGGAGGGTGGGCGTAGCCCGCCCGTAGGCCTGCCCCGAGATCGGCGCCTCCCTTCGGGGGTGCCTGCGACTCCGTGACGACGTGCCGGACTCCGAGGCTCTCAACTCCCCAGAAGAGACCCTTGGTGCCCGGAACTCACATCACCGACCAGCAGGCAAAATTGTACATGACCCATCGCCGAACCCACACCCGCCAGCTCGCCGCCGCCCGGGCGGGCATCAGCCCGACCACCGGCAGCCGCCTGGATGCCGACCCCCGGTTGCCCTCGCAACGCCAGCAGCCACGAACGCGGCGACGCCCCGACCCGCTCGCGGCGGTCTGGGACAGCGAGATCGTGCCGATGCTGCAGGCTGCCCCAGGACTTCGTCCGGTCACGATCCTGGGCGAGATGCAGCGTCGCCATCCGGGCTTCCCCGCTGACGCCCGCCGTACCCTGGAGCGCCGCGTCCGGGTCTGGCAGGCGCTGCACGGACCCGAGCGGGAGGTGATTTTTCGCCAGGACCACCCGCCAGGCCGTCAGGGCTTGTCCGACTTCACCGACGCGACAGAGCTGGGCGTCAGCATCGCGGGCCAGCCGCTCGATCATCGCCTCTACCACTTCCGGCTCGCCTTCTCGGGTTGGCGGCACGCCCATGTCGTGCTGGGCGGCGAAAGCTTCGTGGCCATCGCCGCCGGTCTGCAGGACGCGCTGTGGTCGCTGGGCGGGGCGCCGTCCGAGCATCGCAGCGACAGCCTGTCGGCGGCGTTCCGCAACATCGAGAGCGACCCCGCCGAGGACCTGACCGCGCGCTATGAGGCCTTGTGCGCGCATTATGGCATGCAGCCGACCCGCAACAACCGCGGCGTCGCGCACGAGAATGGCGCCATCGAGGCGGCGCATGGCCATCTCAAGTCCGCGTTGAGCCAGGCGTTGCTGCTGCGTGGCAGCGCCGAGTTCGACGACCTGGCCGCCTACCGACGGTTCGTCGACGAGGTGATCGGGCGCGCCAATGCCGGCCGCCGCCGGCTGGTCGACATCGAACGGGCGCAGCTCCAGAAATTGCCGGCGCGGCGCACGTCCGACCACGACGAGGCCGTCGTCACGGTGACGCGCAGCGGCGGGTTCCTGCTGCACCGCGTGTTCTACACCGTGCCGTCACGACTGATTGGACACCGGCTGCGGGTGCGGCTGCACGACGACCGGATCGAGTGTTTCCTCGGCAGCACCTTGGCCGTAACCCTCCCACGCGGCCGCGCGCCGGCAGGACGCGCGGCGCGCAGCCTGGGCGCTCATGTCGTCGACTACCGCCACGTCATCCACGCGCTACGCCGCAAGCCTGCTGCCCTGCTCAACCTGACCTATCGCGACAAGCTGTTCCCACGCGACGCCTACCGGCGAACCTGGGAGGCGCTGACCGCGGCCGAGCCAGCCCGCATGGCCTGCCGGGTCATGGTCGGACTGCTGGAGCTGGCCCATGAGCGTGCCTGCGAGGCCGAACTCGCCAGACTGCTTGAGGATCTGCTCGAGGAGCGCCAGTTGCCGGATCTAGCCGCCTTGCGCCGGCGGTTCGCGCCGTCGGCCAGCGCGGTTCCGGCCGTCGCCGTGCTGCTACCGCTTGCTGCAACCTATGACGCGCTGCTCAGCCAAGCCGAGTGGGTGCGGGCATGACCGCGATCGAGGTCGACACCGCCCGGCTGCCGCTGCTGCTCACCGAGCTGCGCCTGCCCGCCATCGGGCGGCTCTGGCAGCAGATGTCCGAGCGATCCGATCGAGAGGGATGGCCGGCGACAAGATTCCTCTCGGCACTGGCCGAACTCGAGATCGCCGAGCGTGGGCGGCGGCGGATCGAGCGCCACCTGGCCGAGGCGCACCTGCCCGCCGACAAGACGTTGGACGGATTCGACTTCACAGTCGTCCCGGTCATCAGCCGCGCCCGCATCATGGCCTTGGCGGCGGGCGACAGCTGGCTCGAGAAGGGCAGCAACTTGCTGCTGTTCGGGCCGCCTGGCTGCGGCAAGACGCACGTCGCGGCCGCCATCGGCCGCACCCTGATCGAGAATGGCTACCGCGTGCTGTTCAGCCGGACCACCGACCTCGTCCAGCGGCTGCAGGTGGCCCGGCAGGCGCTGCAACTGGAGGCAGCCGTAGCCAAGCTCGATAAATACGACCTGATGGTCCTCGACGACCTGTCCTACGTCCACAAGGACCAGGCTGAGACCAGCGTGCTGTTCGAGCTGATCAGCGCCCGCTATGAGCGCCGCTCGATGCTGATCACCGCCAACCAGCCCTTTGGCGACTGGAACAAGGTGTTCCCCGATCCCGCCATGACGGTGGCCGCCATCGACCGCCTGGTCCACCACGCCACCATCTTCGAAATGAACGTCGAGAGCTACCGGCGCCGATCCGCCGTCGCGCGCAAAACCACGGCAAGGGCTGCCACCGAGATCGAGCACGCAGCTCCATCCTGATTGTCGCTGAGCGCGACAACAAACACCTTGCCAACGTCAATCTGCAGCGACAATCTTCCCAACCAAGCGACGTCGCAATCACCATCCAGATTGACGCCCGCCCCCATCAAGATTGTCGCGCTACACGCTGACATCGGCCAGCATGGCAGTGGCGCCGTCGGACACTGCACCCCGGCCGAGGTCGCAAGCCCGGTCGGCGAGCCCGTCCAGCCTGATCGGGGTGGGTTGAGGATACGTGTAAAAACTGGTCACAAGGGCTGCTTGAAGGGGAGTGGCTGTGGGTAGAGCGGGCTTGGCAGATAGGTTGTAGCGACACCTCAAGCCGGCAGCAGCACGACGATTTTGTGGTCAGGCAGGATCGCGGCGGTCAGCGTCACCTGTCGCATGACGACCCGTCCGTCCTGCGAATGATCGAAGGTACGCGTCCCGCCTTCCCGGCCGGCCACGGCCTGCATTGTCCAGCATCGGGCGAAGTCCGCACTTTCCCACTGTAAGTTACGTACGACGCTGGCCAGCTCCGGGTCAGCCGCGTGCCGGGCGACATCAACGCGGAACTCGGCAACCAGTCGGCGCGCCCGTGTTGCCCAGTCGCAG
>DASWUV010000184.1:0-24124 GCA_036401495.1 Pseudonocardia sp.
CCTGCGACGACCTCGGCCACCAGCACCGCGGGGCCTTGCCCGGCACCGGTGTACTTGACCGCGTAGGTGCCGAGGTCGTCGGCCTCCATCAGGCCGGGCAGCGATCCGCCCTCGCGCAGCGGCGTGACGTAGCGGATGGCCGTCACCTCACGCAGACTCGTTGCGACCACAGGCATAGCGACCATTCTCGTCAGCAGGCCTCACCTCGAACGGGTCATCCTTGCAGGAGGGCGACTGAGATCATCGGTGAATGGCTTCTGACAGCACCACCGGGACCGCCGAGCTTCTGGCCAAGACTCGTGACGGTGTCCTGCTCTACGGCCTGACCCCGCCGCGGGCGAGCACCACGACAGAACAGGCGGGCGCCGTCGCCCAAGCGGCCCTGGCCCGGCTCCAGACGGTGCAGGTCGACGGGCTCATCCTCTATGACGTGGACGCCGAGGCGGACCGATCCTCGACCCCGAGGCCCTTCCCGTTCATGCCGATGATGGACCCGGCCGTCTTCCTCGACCGCCACCTGGCAGGCTGGGCCGGGCCGGTGATCGTTTACCGTGCCGTGGGCAAGTACGCCGGGGACGAGCTGGGCCAGTGGCTGTCGAAGGCGGACGTCAACCGGGTGCTCACCGTGCTGGTCGGGGCGGCGTCCGGGCATCAGGTGGTGAGAACGAGCCTTCCTGAGGCCTACCGCCTGCACGCCGGCCTCACGCGGCCGCCGCGCATGGGCGGCGTCGTCATCGCCGAGCGACACGCCAAGACGGGGACGGAGCACGAACGCATGCTGCGCAAGCAGGATGCAGGCTGCGAGTTCTTCATCTCCCAGGTCTGTTACGACCTGGACCACACCCGGAACCTGCTGTCGGACTACGTCTACGGCTGCCGGGATCAGGGCCTGGATCCGGAGCCGGTCGTGCTGACCCTGGCACCGTGCGGCTCGGCGAAGACCTTGGAGTTCATGTCGTGGCTCGGCATCGAGGTCCCCGGCTGGCTGCGGGCCGAGATCAGCCGGTCCGGGGACCCGTTGACGGCGTCGTACGAGCAGTGCGTCATCAACGCCCGGGCCCTCATCGCGTTCTGCCGCCGCCTCGGCTTGCCATTCGGGATCAACGTCGAGAGCCTCACCAACCGCAAGGTCGAGATCGACGCCTCCATCGACCTCGCCCGGGAGATCCGCAGCCTGCTCGGCTGAAGAAGACGGAAACCCCGATCTGGTGTCGGCGTTCGGCCCGCACCTCGTGATGACCGGGTGCCTACCGGGTCGCGCCGGGCTGACCGTCGCCGTCGAGGAAGCCGGTAACGGCGGCGAGGACGGCGTCGGGGGCTTCCTCGGGCAGGTAGTGACCGGCGTCAGGGATGATGACGTTGACGACGTGGTCCGTGACCAGCGCGAGCGTCGCGGCGATGAGGCCGCCGAGGCCCGCCTCTCCGGCGATGCCGAGGATCGGCCCGGTGAGCCGGCGAGTCATGCGCTGCGTGTTCTGGGCGATGGTCTCGTCGATCGCGCGGTAGAACTCGAAGCTGGCTCGCAGTGCGTCGTCACTGCGGGCCACGGAGTCGACATAGACGTCGATGGCGTAGTCGGGGATCGCGGTTGCGCTGGCTGCCTTGCTGCGGAACTGGTGGCCTAAGAACACGCGCTCGCGGCCGCGGACGAGCTGTTCGTTGACCTCGTTCAGTCGGTTGAAGGCGAAGTGCCACTGCCGGTCGTTGGCCGCGGGTGGGCCGAGCAGCGGCGCCGCGGGGGAGACCCCGGGGAGCATGGCCTCCATGAGGACCAGTCGGTCGATGGCCTCGGCATGATCGGCGGCCAGGGCGTACCCGATCCACAAGCCGAGGTCGTGGCCGATCATGTCGAATCGGCTGTGGCCGAGCGCCCGCATGAGAGCGACGCTGTCTGCGGCCAGGGTGCCGCTGTCGTAGCCGGTAGCGGGCTTGTCCGACAGCCCGATGCCGCGCGGCTCGACCACGATCACCGTGTGGCGACGGGCGAGGGGAAGCATCAGCATCCGCCAGGCGTACCAGGTCTGCGGCCAGCCGCCGACGAGCAGCAGCGGGGGGCCGCCGCCCCCGATCACCGCGTGCAGGCGCAGGCCGCCGACGTCGACGAGGACGCTGCGGAAGGTCTCGGCGAAGTGGTCGGGCAGGTGCGGCGAACCGGTGACCGATCCGGGTCCCGTGATGGGCTGTAACGACGCAGTGGGCGTACTCATGACGCGTTCTCCGTCGAAGCGTGTTCCTTGGATGGTGCGGTGTTGGGCCGTGGCCTGCGGGCCACGACGGCGACGACGGTCAGCAGCACGACGACGGTGGCGAGGATGGTGGTGGCAACGTCGGTCGACATCACCTGCTCGAGTGCGCCGAGCGCGACGGTCGGCACGATGTTTCCGGCGTAGGCGCAGAGGAAGAACGTGGCGAGCAGGTCCGCGCGATGGTCGGGGTCGGCCAGTCGGTCGGTGATCATGACGCCGCTACGCAGAATGAGCCCGAAGGCGCCGCCTGCGAGGACGGTGCCGACCACGAAGAGCGGCGCCCACCGTGTGAGCAGTCCGGCCTGGAAGGCGACGACGCCCAGGGCGAGGCCGACGGGCGGGATGACGGCGGAGACGGCCAGGCGCGGCGGCGCGCTCGTCTGGGTGAGGAGCGCGGCGAGGAAGAACAGCGCGACCTCGGCGCCGATGAAAGCGTGGTTGTCCAGGTGCAGGCCGTCTCGCAGGAACGACGGCACCAGCGAGGAGAAGAAGCCCGCGACGACGAACGCCGCTAACACGGTGATGGCCGCGCCGAGGAACTCCCGTCGGTCGGCGCCGTCCTCGGGCACGTTCAGGCGACGTATCCAGGCCTCCGGACGGTGCCGGTCCGCCACGGTCTCTGGCGTGACGAGGATGGCGGCGACGGCCGGGGCCAGGGCAACGAGATAGATCAGGAACACCACGTGGGTGGGATCGGTCGTGGTCTGCGCCACGACACCAGCAAGGAAAGCGCCCAGACCCAGGCCACCGGCGTTGGCGGCGGTCGCGACGGTGGAGGCGAGACGTGGTCGATCGGGCCCGGCGAGCTCGGCCAGCGTCGCCGTGGCCGTCGCCGTGAACACTCCCGTCGAGAGCCCGAAGACGAACCGCGCCACGAGGAGCACGGCGACGTCCCCCGCCGTCAGAAACAAGATCGTGCTGACGACCGCCGTGCCCAGTGCGACCAGCAGCATCGGCCTGCGACCGACGTGGTCGGACAGCGACGCGAGGAACAGCAACGCCACCACGGTGCCCAGGGCGTACGCGGCGAAGATCAGCGTGGTGGTGAACGCCCCGAAGCCGAACTTCGACCCCCAGAAGGTGTACAGCGGCACCGGCAGCGTGCCGCCGAGCATCACCAGGGCGTAGACGGCGGCGACGAGCCAGAAGCCGTTGCGCCGCCGTCGTCGTGACGGTGAGGCGGAACGCGTCCGGTCCGTCGGCGTCATAGACACTCCTTGGTTGGTGGTCCTGCGGACTGTCCACCCATGTTGGATCGTTTGGTACAACATGTGTTGGACGGAACAGTACAGAATGGGGGGTGTAGTGCTGACACGGCGGGGAGCGCGATGAGCGGGCGCAAGCAGTTCGACGTCGACACGGCGGTCGACCAGTCGATGATCACGTTCTGGCGGAGGGGTTACGCCGACACGTCCATGGACATGATCGGTGCGGTCACAGGTCTGGGGCGCGGCTCGCTCTACGGCACGTTCGGCGGCAAGAACGGGCTGTTCCTGAGGGCGGTCGATCGCTACGGGGAGGTCTACGGAGCTCGGTACGACGCCGCGCTGGCCCGGCATCCCGCCGATCCGGTTCGCGCGATGTCGGCGTTCCTGGACGTGGTGATCGACCGGATCGCCGACCCGCACGTACCTGACGGCTGCCTCGTGGCCATGGCGGCGACGCAGTTGGGCACCCTCGAACCCGACGCGCGCACGCGCGTGCGGCGCGCGCTGGACATCCAGGCCGAGCGGCTGCGCGCCGCCCTCGTCGCCCGTGGGGTGGCAGGCCGAGCCGCCACCGACATCGCTTTGTTCGTCGTAGCCGTCAGTCAGTCCCTCAGCCTGTTGAGCTGTGCCGGCACCGAGCTTCGCGAGTTGCGATCCATCGCCCGAACCGCGATAGGCGCGGTCACCCAGCAGATCGCGCCCCCGACCGGTTGACCCTGGTTGGTCGGTGCGTCGTTACAGGCCGCTGATGCCCTTACCGATCAGAACAACTGCGATGACCAGGATCAGCACTGCCATTACGGTGGCGTTGTTTGTTTCCAGCCAAGATTTGATGGCGTCCAGTGGACCGCGCATTCTCTGGGCCGCGACCAGGTACCCGACCACCGGAACGGCGACTGTGCAGGCGGCTATGACCGTGAACGCCGCAACCGCCAACACCGCTGAGCCGACCGGGAGGCCTGCAGAGCCGATGATGACCCCGGCGCTGGCGGCCATGATCAAGTTCTTCGGGTTGACCGCGGACAGGACGAAACCCAATCCCAGCGCCTTGACCAAAGTGAAGTCGTCGATCGCCGCCATCCACTTCGGGGTTTGCCGGGTGCCGCCGCGCCCGCGCCATTGCCACACCCCGACCAGCAGTAGCAATACCCCTAGACCGATCTTGATCCAGGACGCCGTCGCGGACGCTTCCCCTCCGGTGTCCAAGACACCGGACAGCGCGGTGAACAAGCCGGTGGCCGCCACGATCCCGGTCACCCAGCCCATCAGGAACCCAGTGCTGGTGCTCCCGGCCCGCTTGGAGAACAACATCAGGATCGCCGCGATGATCGGCACCGGGGACACCGCGATGCCGACCGCCAACGGCAGGATCTCGCCGATCACTGCACCCACCACAAACCCCCCAAGGACGGTCTGGCGCCCGCGCCTGTGAGCTAACCCTGCCGGGGATGGTCGGGCACCATCTGCTGCGGGTGATCCGCTGGCCACCTGGGCTCAAGAGCGCCGGGACCGCCGAGACACGGCGGCTGGTCCCGAGGGTATTGGTAATTTCGAGCTTTTCGCAGACATTGGCAATATAGGTCTCGACGGTGCGCGTGGTTAGGTGAAGTCACGCGGAAATGCCGGGCTTGACCAGGCTCTCGGCCATTAGTGCCCGCACCTCCCGTGCGCGCTCCGCGAGCTGGTTGAGAAGTGCGTGGGCTGATTGCCTGGAAGATTCGGCCACGAGACCTGGATCGATTTACCTTCTGCCCGCGCGCCCTCGCAAACGTTGCGAGGTCGCAGGTGAAGTCTATGCTTACCGCGAATCGTCGGCTCCGCCCGAGCTGAACGAGCGCATGAGCAGCGAAGCGATCATGAGGCCACCTAGAGAAAGGTGAAAGGAATGACCACCGTTGCCCGCAACGGAGCAGGCGTCGGCACCAAGCGCTGGTCGCGGCTGATCCCGGTCGCCATCGTCGTCTACATCATCTCGTTCATGGACCGGACGAACATCGGCTTCGCGTTCGCCGGGATGGGCCATGATCTCGGGATCGACAAGACCCAGCAGGGGCTGGCAGGCGGCATCTTCTTCATCGGCTACCTCGTCCTCCAGATCCCCGGCGGCTATCTGGCCGAGCGGTGGAGCGCGAAGAAGTTCGTCATGATCATGATCTTGATCTGGGGCGCCCTCGCGGTGCTTTCCGGGCTGGTGCAGGACTTCACCCAACTGCTGATCGCGCGCTTCCTCCTCGGGATCGCCGAGGGCGGCATCTGGCCCGCAATCCTCGTGCTGATCAGTCACTGGTTCCCGTCGGGCGAGCGGGCGCGCGCCTACGGCGTGTGGATGATGAACATCGCGATCTCCTCGATCATCACGGCGCCGCTGTCCGGGTGGATTCTGTCCTGGTCGGACTGGCGGACGCTGTTCTTCATAGAGGGAGCGTTGCCGTTCGTGATCGCAGCGCCACTGTGGTGGTGTCTCGTGCAGGACCGACCTGCACAGGCCCGATGGGTCTCCGCGGCCGAGCGCGAGTACATCGAGACGTCACTGGCCGAGGACGAGCGCAACGCGCCCCCCGCCGCCGGTTGGCGCGACGTGTTCCGCAGCGGCGTCGTCTGGCGGCTTGTCGTGGTCTACTTCCTGATCCAGATCGGGTTCTACGGGCTGAACCTGTGGCTGCCGCACCTGGTGAGCACCACCATCAAGGGCGGCGATGTCGTCGTCGGGTTCGTCACCGCTATCCCCTACGTCTTCGCCATCGTCGGGCTGTACCTCAACGCCCGCGCCGCCGACCGCAACGGCCGCTACGCCTTCCACGTCATGCTTTCCCTCAGCGTCGCCGCGGTCACGTTGGTCGCCTCGGTCCTGCTGGGCGAGTTCGCCTGGCTGTCGATCGCTCTAGTCAGCGTGGCCATGGCAGGCGCACTCGCCTACGACGGACCATTCTGGGCGAGTGCCTCGCGGGCGATGCCGGTCGCGCTGGCAGGTACCGCGATGGGGCTGATCAACGCGCTGGGCAACCTCGGCGGATTCGTCGGCCCCTACGTCGGCGGCTACCTGCAAGACGTCAGCCATGGCAGCTTCCTGTCCACCTCGGTCGTGCTGGCCGCAGCCCTACTCCTGGGCGGCCTGGTCATGCTGACCCTGGGAGGAAGGGCCAACCCCGCCCACCAAGCCGAGCCGAAGACATCCACCGAGGCGTCCGACGCCCAGCGTGCCCGATAGCTCACCCCGTCGTTCGCGCGGTCGGCGACCACGAGTCCCTTACCGAATCGCAAGGAGGTCCTAGCCGACGACGCCGCGCGAATGGCCTTCGTCGACGTTGTCGCCCAGCACGGCAATATGCCGCGTGAAAGAGCCGAGGTGTTCGTGGCCACTTTGGAAGGCGCCGGACGCTATCGGCCTGATCTGTGGACCTGAATTCACCGACGCGGACCATACCGAGACGGTCTGGCTGCGGGCGCCGACGTAGCCGGGGACGATCACGCGGACCGGGGCGCCGTGGATGCGGGGGAGGGACCCAGGACAGGATCAGCGCATGAGCATCGCGTTCCTGCTGACCTCCCTGGCCATCGTCGCGACGCCGGGCACCGGCGTCATCCTGACCATCGCCGCAGGCCTACGCGGCGGCAGGCGGCTATCCGTGGTGACCGCCTTCGGCTGCACCCTGGGTATCGTCCCGCATCTCATCGCCGCCATCACCGGAACCGCCGCACTGCTGAGCGCAGGAGGCGTCGCCTTCGACGTCCTCAAGATCGCCGGAGTCACCTATCTGCTTTACATGGCCTGGAAGACCTGGCGCGATACCGGCGTCCTCACCGTCACCGATGGCGAGATCGCACCGTCGTGGCGCACCGTCAGCCGTGCGGTGCTGGCCAACCTGCTCAACCCCAAGCTCACGTTGTTCTTCTTCGCGTTCCTGCCGCAGTTCGTGTCACCCGGGCGCGGTGACGCGGTGTTCCAAATGCTCGTACTGGGCGCACTGTTCATGGGCATGACTTTCGTCGTCTTCGCTGTCTATGGCCTGTTCGCCAGCGGTATGCGCAAGCATGTGATCTCCAAACCACGTATCGTCCGTCGAATTCAGCGCACCTTCTCGATCGGCTACCTCGGCCTCGGCGCGAAGCTCGTCACCACGCACCGTTGAATCGACGCCCCTGAAGCCGACACCTGTGCTCGCGACCAAGCCGGATCAGCACCATGCTCGTCGACGGCGGCCCCGCGCCCGCCAACCGGAGCGCAGCAACACCGTGCCCCTGGTGGGTGAGGTCCCAGTCGCCACCACGAGCTCCCGACGAGGGGGTTGCCGCCCTGCAGGCCGACCGGGTGCCCTAACCGATCAGGAATCGAGAAGCGTCGGTCAGCGAGCCGCCTCTAACGTGACGGTCCCCGACAGAAAGCGGTCGACAGTGTCGACCGCCAGAGCCTTGAGGAGACGACAAATGGGTGTAACGGTCCGCAGCCTGGTGATCCCGGTATCCGACCTGGACGCCGCGAAGGCTGTCTACACTGCGCTGCTCGGCGCACCGCACACCGACCAGCCCTACTACGTCGGGTACAACGTCGACGGCTTCGAGGTCGCCCTGAATCCCGGCGACGCGAGCGGCGGACCGGTGGCTTTCGCGGACGTCGAGGATCTCGACGCGACCCTGGCAACCCTGCTGGCGGCCGGAGCGACCGAGCGCAGCGCTCCCCGTCAGGTCGCCCCCGGGGCACGGGTGTGTGTCCTCGCCGACGCGGACGGAAACCCGATCGGTCTGCGCGGCAAGTAGCCCCCGGTGAGCCGCATCCCGCGTCATTTGTGCGTTGTCGGGCCACGAGATCCACGAGGCTGTCAGGCTTGGTGCTGCGCGGCAGGCCGAGCCGCTGAGCCCTTCGATGCGGAGAGAGGATGGAGATGACCGACAACACCGACTTCATCGCCTCGTGGCGCCAGGTGGAACAGATCGGTGCCACCGAGGCCGGTGGCGTGGAGCGCCAGGCAGGCACCGAAGAAGACCGGCAGGTGCGCGACTGGTTCCGCAGCTTCGCCGACGGGCGCGGTTGGCGCACGGTGGTGGACGGGATCGGCAACCTCTACGCGCTGGTCGACTTCACCCCGGGTGCCCCCTACATCCTGGTGGGTAGTCATCTGGACTCCCAACCCCGTGGCGGACGATTCGACGGTGCCTACGGCGTGCTCGCAGGTTTGCACGCAGCCGAGCGCCTGCAGCACCACTTCGCGGAAAGGGGTACGGCACCCCGCTACAACCTCGCTGTCGTCGACTGGTTCAACGAGGAGGGCGGGCGTTTCGCGCCGTCCCTCATGGGCAGCTCGGTTTTCGCCGGTCTGAAGGATCGTGCGGAGATGCTGGATCGCACGGATCTGGCGGGGGTGACGGTGCGGGACGCGCTCATGGCGATCGGCTATCTCGGCACCGACGAGCCCCCACCCGCCGCCGGGTATGTGGAGATCCACATCGAACAGGGACGCATCCTTGAGCGAGAGGGGATCCCGATCGGTGCTGTCGACTCCAGTTGGTACACGCAGAAGCTCGACATCGAGGTGCTCGGCGAGCAGTCACACACCGGCGCCACGTTGATGGAGGACCGCCGCGACGCCCTCTACGCCGCCTCATACGTCATCATCGCGTTCAACGAGATCACCGGGGAGTACCCGCCGCAGTCCCTGGTGGCCTCGGTCGGGCAGATCGTGGTGGAGCCGAACTCGCCGATCGTGGTCAACCGCCGTGTCCATCTCGTCGGTGACCTGCGTGCCAACGACCCCGCCATCGTCCGAGACGCCCGCGACCGGTTGGTGGCGCGGTGCGCCGAGATCGCGGACGCGCACGGCGTGGAGATCGTCGCCAAGGATTTCGACATCCGACCGAACCTGTACTTCCCGCAGGAGGGCGTCGAACTGCAGGAGAAGGTGGCCACCGAACTCGGGGTGGCGATCCGGCCGATGCAGACGATGGCAGGCCACGACTCCATTGCCATGAACACCGTCGCGCCGACGGTCATGATGTTCGTCCCGAGCATCGACGGCGTCTCCCACTGCGAACGGGAAAACACCCTCGACCAGGACATGCTCACCGGCCTCGACACCCTGACGGGCGTGCTCGAGCGGATGCTCGACGGCGCTCTGGAGGGGGTCGAGCCCGCGCCACCATACTGACAGGTCCGGGAATCCATCGGTGATCGACAGCTGGTCGATGATCAGACAATTCGTGAAGGCTCTCCGCTGCCGCCTGGTCAAGCGGATCATCGTCGGCCATCCTTCCGTTATGAGCCGTGTTCCTGACGCAGAGCTGACGTTGATCCCCGGTGGGTCGCTGATCACCGGGACTGCCGAGGAGGGGCGGGCGCTCGCGCTCGCCATCGCTCGCCACACCATCCACAACCTGCAGCCCGAGCTGGACATCCTCAAGGGTGGGCGCCCGAACTACTCGACCGACCCGGACAGCCTCATCGCGGCGGGGCACGTGGTTGCCGTCGAGTTTCAGACGATCGCCGCGGCCAACAACTATTGGCGCGACGCCTGAGCCCAAGAGTCCCGCGCAAACGGCCTGCACGTGCGATGACGCCCGAATCGGCAGTCGCCCGAATCCACGCTCGAAAGCACGGCGTGTGGTTTCCCTGACCTCCGCGGCCGTGGTCGCGGTCATCGCGCTGCTGGCGCCGCTGGTAGTCCGGTTGGCGCGGCTGCCGGTGCCCGAGATCGTGCTGGAGATCCTGCTCGGCGCGCTCGTCGGCCCGCAGCTCCTAGGACTGGTACAGGTCGACCCGGCCGTGCAGGTGCTGTCGGTCCTGGGCCTGGGGTTCCTGCTGCTCCTGGCAGGCATGGAGATCGACTACGCCCGGCTTCGCGGGCAGCTGCTGCGCCTGACAGCCGCGGCGTACGTTGTCTCGTTCGTCCTCGCCGTGGGGATCGGGCTGTTGTTGGGCGTGGTTGGGCTCGTCCGGTCGCCCCTGCTGATCGGAGTGATCCTCTCGGCGACGAGCCTGGGCATCGTCCTTCCGGTGCTCAAGGACGCCGGGCAGACCGAGACACAGATCGGGCAGGTCGTGGTGGCGGGCGCGTCGATCGCCGAGGTCGTGCCCATCGTCTTGCTGTCGCTGCTGTTCGCTCGCGATGCGTCGGGGCTCGGCGCGCGGCTGACCCTGCTCGCCGCCTTCGTCGGCTTCGTGATGGTCGTCGCCCTGCTCATCCTCAGCGCCGAACGATCACGGCGCATCTCGGCAGCCCTGCTGGAACTACAGGACACCACCGCAGAGATCCGCATCCGAGGGGCCCTGGCCCTGTTGATGGTCTTCGCCGCACTGGCCACGGCATTCGGTCTGGAAGGCATCCTCGGAGCATTCTTCGCCGGTGCCGCGCTCAAACTGCTCGACCGCGACCAAGCCATGACCCACACCCGATTCCACGCCAAATTACAAGCAGTCGGGTTCGGCGCGTTCGTGCCGTTCTTCTTCGTCGCCACAGGCGTCTCGCTCGACGTGCGCAGCCTCGTCGGAAGCCCTGCGACCCTGGCCAAGGTCCCGATCTTCCTCGTCGCTCTACTGATCGCCAGGGCCCTGCCCGTCCTGCTCTACCGCCCGCTGGTGACAGGACGCGGCCAGCTCGTGGGCGCCGGGCTGCTGCAGGCGACATCGCTGAGCATTCCCATCGTGGCCGGACGCATCGGCGTCGATCTCGGCGTCATCCTGCCCGATACCTACGCCTCCCTCGTCGCCGCAGGCCTCCTGTCGGTGATCGTGTTCCCCCTACTCGCGCTGCCCCGCCTCGCCGCGTCGCGTCCCACAGCCACCGATCCGCCGACCTGACAGGAGATCTGTTCCCGTTCTCGTTCCCGCTGCCGAGTACCGGCGCAACGCGGCGCGAGCGCGACGTTGGTGCCTTGAACTCGCCCAGACCCGGCGTAGGGAGACCAATCGCGGCAGACTGGAGATATGCCCGACTGGCTGCGCACCACCGTGTGGATCGTCGGCGCGCTGGCGCTGCTGCTCACTCTCTTGATCAGCTACCTGGTGTGGCGGTACCGCATCCCGCCGCGCGGGGTGTTCGCCATGGGTGCTGCGGCGATCTACCTCATCTCCCCGATCGACCTGGTGCCGGAGGCGATCTTCGGTCCGCTCGGGCTGGTCGACGACGCCGGCGTGTTGGCCGCGGTTGCGCTGTTCGTCTACAAGCTGGTCAAGGCACGCCGGATCCTCGCTGACGGCGGGATCGAGCTGCGTCGGCGGCGGTCGGGGTAGCCCGCCTAGGATTCCGAGCATGACTGACCGCGTCAGGTTGCAGCGGTTCGGCGCGGTGATCCGCCTGCGACCCGAGCGTGAAGCGGAGTATCGCGCGCTGCACGCGGCAGTGTGGCCTGCCGTGCTCGACACGCTAAGGGCAGCGCACGTCCGCAATTACACCATCTACCTGCGCGACGGCCTCCTGTTCTCCACCATGGAGTACACCGGCGACGACTGGTCCGCCGATTCCGCTCTCATCGCCGCGGATCCGGCGACCCAGCGCTGGTGGACGCTCACCGACCCGTGCCAGCAACGGGTCGAGACTGCGGCGGACGGCGAGTGGTGGTCGCCGATGGAAGAGGTCTTCCACCTTGATTGAGCGGGCGGGGCGCGGGCGGCCGGGCTTGCAGTCGTGGACCAGGCCGTTGCCCTCCCTGCACCGCACCGCCCCTTCGACCTCGCCGAACGGCAGGCGCTCGTGCCTCCTACCGGCACTAGTTCTCACGGCGCTCGTCGACGACGTAGCCCGCCGCCCTGAGCATGCGGCGCAGGTCGACAACCTGCTGTTCGTCGATGTCCTTGTGCTCCGGCTTGTCGAAGATCTCCGTCTCGCCGCCGATCGTGACCTCGAACCTGCCGTCGTGGCGCTCGTCGACCTGACCGACGTACTCCAACAGGGACAGGACCGCGTGCCACTCCACGTTGTGGCTGGCCGGATGCTGAAGGATCTTCGCGACAGTGTCGCGGTGCCGGTTGTTGAGGTGCATCGGTTCGGTCATCGTGTGCTCCGATCGGCCAGTGGGTTTGACCCACCTTCGCAGATGCGTTGAACGCGCGGCGTCAGTCGGTGCTGCGGCCTCAGCTCTTGACGAGGGGGACGACCCCGGTGCCGAGGAGCTCGATGGAGTGCAGCAGGTCGGCGTGGCGCAGCCGCGGGTTGGTCATCTGCAGGTTGATGCGCTCGACGCCGCCGAGCTGCTCGGACACCCGCAGGCACTTGGCGGCCACGGTCGCGGGGTCACCGACGAAGAACGCCCCGTCCGGACCGCGGGTCGCGTCGAACTGGCGCCGCGTCGGCGGCGGGAATCCTCGCTCGCGCGAGACCTGGGTGAACATCGCCGCCCACCCCGGGTAGAACGCCGACGTGGCCTGCGCGACGTCGTCACCGAGGAAGCCGAAGCAGTGCAGGCCGACGCGCAGCGTCTCCGGTGGGTGCCCAGCCTCGGCCCCGGCCCGCCGGTAGAGGTCGATGAGCGGTGCGAACTGTCGCGGCTCGCCGCCGATGATGGCCACCATCAGCGGCAGGCCCAGGAGGCCTGCCCGGACGAAGGACTCGGGGGTGCCGCCGACGCCCACCCAGACGGGCAGCGGATCCTGCACGGGGCGCGGGTAGACGCGCTGGCGCACCAGAGGCGGCCGGTGGCGGCCCGACCAGGTGACCTCGGTGTCCTCCCGCAGGCGCAGCAGGAGGTCGAGCTTCTCGTCGAACAGTTCGTCGTAGTCGGCGAGGTCGAGACCGAACAGCGGGAACGCTTCGGTGAACGACCCCCGGCCGACGACGAGTTCGACGCGCCCACCGGAGATCAGGTCGACGGTCGCGAACTCTTGGAACACGCGCACCGGATCGGCCGCTGAGAGTACCGTCACCGCGCTGCGCAGCCGTATCCGTGACGTGCGGGCCGCAGCGGCCGCAAGGATCACCGCGGGCGCCGCGTCGTAGTACTCGACTCGGTGGTGCTCACCAATGCCGTAGGAGGCGAGGCCGACCCGGTCGGCGAGCTCGATCTCCTCCAGCAGGTGCGCCATCCGCTCGGCGGACTCTATGACCGCGCCGGTGTCCGGGTCGGTCACCACGGCGGCGAAGCTGTCCACTCCCACATCCATGTCCCCACTCTCTCAGGCGCGGCCATGACGTAGGCGAAGGGCGAGTCGGGCACGCCGTCCGTGCCGCGTTCAGGTGTGCAACCACTGCAATCAGCGTTGTAGCGTTTGCACACCATGACGGACGTGACTCGGTGGGCCGATTCGGACGCCGCGCTGCTCACCGCACAGGACAAGGGGCTTCCGGACCGTGCTGTCGGCATGACGACGGCCGCGTTCCTGGCCGGGCGACCGCGGCTCAGCGAGTTCTGGACGCCGCTCGTGGTGCTCGACGACGAGGCGATGCGCAGCAACGTCCAGATCATGGCGAAGTGGTGCCGCGAGCGCGGGCTGGAGATCATGCCGCACGGCAAGACGACGATGGCGCCGACGCTCTGGCGGCGGCAGCTGGCTGCCGGAGCCCTCGGCATCACGCTGGCGACGATGGGCCAGGCGCGCACGGCCCGCAGCCTCGGTCTCGACTCGATCATGCTCGCCAACGCCGCCGTCGATGAAGGCGCCCTGCGTTACCTGGCGGCCGAGCTCGCCGATCCCGAGTTCCGCTTCGTGTGCTGGGCCGATTCGCTTGCGACCGTCGAGGCCATGGAGCGCGGCCTGCGCCGATCCCGACCGCCGCGCCCGGTCGACGTGTGCGTCGAGCTCGGCGCGGCCTGCGGTCGCACTGGTGCGCGCACCGTCGCCGAAGGCGTCGTCGTGGCCGAGCGCATCGCGGCGTCCGACGTGCTGCGGCTGGCCGGTGTCGCAGGCTATGAGGGCTGTCTCGGACACGATCGGTCGCCGACGGCGCTGGCCGCAGTACAGGGGTACCTGGCGAGCCTGATCGAGCTGCACCGAGGCGTCGCGCATCTCTACGACGAGGGCGACGTGTACGTCACAGCAGGCGGCAGCGCTTACTTCGACCTCGTCGCGGAGGCGTTCGCGGCCGCCGGGGCCGGCCGGGAGCACACCCGGTTCACTCTGCGTTCGGGCGCCTACATCGTGCACGACGACGGCTTCTACCGGCAGATCTCTCCCTTCGACGAGGGGGTAGCCGGTCCGGACGCCCCCCGCTTCCGCGTCGCGATGCGCGGCCTCGCGCGGGTTGTGTCGCACCCCGAGCCGGGGCTCGCTCTGCTGGACGGGGGCAAGCGCGACTTCCCCTACGACGAGGGGCTGCCGATCCCGCGACTCTGCGCAGCCGATCTTGCCGGGCCGTGGCGGCCGCTGCGCGGCGCCGAGGTGTCGGCGCTGAACGACCAGCACTGTTACCTGCGGGTTGCCGACACTGCCGACACTGCCGATACTGCTGCCCTTCCGGATACTGCTGCCCTTCCGGTCGGATCGGTCGTCGCGCTCGGGCTGTCGCACCCGTGCACGACGTTCGACAAGTGGCGGGTGCTGCCGGTCGTCGAGTCCGCGACATCCGACGTCGTGGTCGATCTCGTGCGCACCTACTTCTAGACGCGTAGCCGTTCCCGTGGCAGCCACAGCCGGTCGCGTCGTTCTACGCGGGGGATCCGTCGTCACCCCCGACGGGCCGGTTCGCGCCGACGTCGCAGTCGAGGCCGACACGATCACCCGCGTCGGCCTGGTCGAGGCGCGCGCCGGTGACCGGATCACCGATGCCACGGGCAGGCTCGTGTTGCCCGGTTTCATCGACGTGCACTCCCACGCCGACGGGCTGCTCGCCGATCCGGCGGTGCAGCACACGCTGCTGCGCCAGGGCGTCACGACGGTCATCGCCGGGCAGGACGGCGTGTCGTACGCGCCCGGTTCGGGGACCTACGCGACCGACTACTTTGCCGCGATCAACGGGCCATACCCGGCCTACCGCGGCGGGGGAGTCGCGGCCTTCCTCGCTTCGGTCGACGGCGTGTCAGCGCTCAACGCCGCATGCCTGGTGCCCGCAGGCACCGTGCGCTACGAGGTGTGCGGGCGCGACCGCACCCCGGCGACGACCGACCAGCGAGAATGCATGAAGGCGCTGGTCGCGATCGGCATGGCCGAGGGTGCGCTGGGGCTGTCGACGGGGCTCGACTACGTGCCGGGCATCTTCCAGTCGGCAGGCGAAATCGCCGCGCTGTGCGAGCCGGTAGCGCGCGCAGGAGGGGCGTATGTCAGCCACATGCGCGGCGGCTACGAGGCAAACGCTCCCGCGGGCATCGCCGAAATCCTCGAGATCAACGCGCTCACCGCGGCCGCAGGCGCGTCCCCGCTGCCGGTGCACATTTCGCACTTCCACGCCGACGCCGACATCGTGCTCGACCAGCTCGCGCGACTGCAATCGGCAGGCATCGACGCCACGTTCGACGCCTACCCGTACATCCGCGGCTGCTCGTTGCTCGGCATGCCGTTGCTCCCGCCGGAGATAGCGGTGCAACCCGCCGACGACCTCGTGCGAGCCCTCACGGACCCCGCTGTTCGGCCTGCGCTGCGGGCGGCGTGCGTCGCCCGCGTTACGCGGAGCGCGAGCCTGGGCCCCGACTGGCCGAACATGCTCACGCTCGCCCACCTCGCCGCGCCCGAGTACGCCTGGGCGCACGGTCTGACGCTGCACGCGGCCGGTCGGCGCGCGGGCGTCGACCCGATGGACTTTGCGCTCGACGCGCTGGCGGCCTGCAGGCTGAACGCGAGTGCGATCATGGCGGTGCGCAATCCGCGGCCCGCAACAGAGCTCGCGCGCATCTTCGCGCACCCCCGGCACATGGCGGGCTCCGACGGCATCTTCGTCGGCGCCCACCCACACCCGCGCGCGTTCGGAACGTTTGCGCGGTATCTGCGCGAGTACGTGCGCGAGCTCGGCACGTGGTCATGGGCCGATGCCGTGCACCACCTGTCCACCCTGCCCGCGGAGCGGTTCGCGCTGGGCCGACGCGGTACCGTCGCCGCGGGCGCGGTCGCCGATCTCGCCGTGGTGGATCCGGACGCTGTGACAGATACGGCGACCTACCAGAACCCACGGCGGCTCGCGGTCGGCATCGGCGACGTGGTCGTCGCCGGCGTACCGGTGCTCGCGGATGGCGAGCTCACCAGCGCGTTGCCGGGCCGCGGCCTGCGCCGCGACAGGCAGGTCCTTTGATGTCCCAGAGCGTGAAGCGGCCATCCTTATTCTGAGGGCCTGCAGCGGTTGCGGTGTCCGGTTCGTTCACGACAGGACGGGGGCTGCGGGAGAGGCTGTGGCCCGTCACTACAACCGAGGGGAGGACGTGGTGCAGCCGCGTATCCACGTGATTACGCTCGCCGTCGCCGATCTCGACCGGGCGCTGGCCTTCTACCGCGACGGGCTCGGATTCGCCTCGCCCGGCGTGATCGGCACCGAGTTCTCGGGTGACGCCGTCAACGCCGAGGGCGCGATCGCCACCTTCACCCTCGCCGACGGGCTCGTCCTTGCCCTCTATCCGCGCTCCGAGCTGGCCAAGGACGCGGCTGTGGCGCCGGGGCCGCCGGTGAGCGGGGAGTTCAGCATCGGACACGCGGTGAGATCGCGGGACGAGGTCGACGCTGTGCTCGCCACGGCCAGGGCGGCGGGCGCGACGATGCTCGCCGAGCCGCGCGATCGACCGTGGAGCATCTACTCGGGCTACTTCCAAGATCCCGACGGGCATCTCTGGGAAGTGCTGCACAACCCGGCGCTCGGCTGAGGTCGGCGGGTCAGCTCTGCGCACAGACCTGGACAGGGCGTGGGGCCCTCCGTAGTAGTGGTCGGCCGCTGCTTTGGCCGATGCCATCGAGCCCCTTCGTCATCCCTGAGTGGCGGGGGTTCGTGTGTCAGCCGGGCTGCTCGGCGGGATGGATGGGTTGGTCGCTGCGGTGGGCGCGACCGGTGTGCAGTTGCAGTGCGCTGACGACCATGGGGAAGTGGCTGAAGGCCTGGGGGGTGTTCCCGAGTTGGCGTTTCGCACTGGGGTCCCATTCCTCACTGAGCAGTCCGACGTCGTTGCGCAGGGCGAGTAAGCGGTCGAACAGGTCGGTGGCCTGCTTCTGTCGTCCGGCGCCGTGGAGGGCGTCGACGAGCCAGAACGAGCAGGCCAGGAACACGCCTTCGCCTGCGGGCAGGCCGTCGTCGGCGGCTTGGGTGTGGTAGCGCAGGACGAGCCCGTCTTGGGTGAGCTCGCGTTCGATGGCGTCGATCGTGCCCAGAACTCGCGGGTCGTCCGGCGGCAGGAAACCGACGCGGGGGATGAGCAGCAGGCTGGCGTCGAGCGCGGTACTGCCGTAGGACTGGACGAACGTGCCTTTGGCGGCGTCGTAGCCGTGGTTCAGGACGTCGTCCCGGATGGCGTCGCGCAGTAGTTCCCACTGGTCGACGGGGCCGGGCAGGTGGTGGGCGCGGGCTGTGCGCACCATTCGGTCCGCGGCCACCCACGCCATCACTTTGGAGTGGGTGAAGTCCCGCCGCGCTCCGCGCATCTCCCACAGTCCGTTGTCTTGGTCCTGCCAGTGGCCTTCGAGATGGTGCAGCAGCGCAGTCTGCAACTGCCAGGCGTCGTCGTGCGCTGCGATGCCTGCTTCCCGGGCCAGGTGTAGGGCGTCGAGGACCTCGCCCCAGACGTCGAGTTGAAGTTGGTCGGCGGCGCCGTTGCCCGTCCGTACCGGGGCCGAGTCCGCGTAGCCGCGCAGCCAGGGCAGCTCGAGTTCGGGCAGCCTGCGGGTGCCGTCGACGGCGTACATGATCTGTAGTTTCGCGGGGTCGCCCGCGACGGCCCGCAGCAGCCATTCTCGCCACGCCTTGGCTTCGCTCTCGTAGCCTGCCGCGAGTAGTGCTTGCAGGGTGTAGGAGGAGTCGCGCAGCCAGCAGTAGCGGTAGTCCCAGTTGCGGGAGCCGCCGATCTGTTCAGGCAGCGAGGTGGTCGGCGCGGCGACGATGCCGCCCGTAGGAGCGTAGGTCAGCGCCTTGAGCGTGATGAGTGATCGTTGTACCGGCTCGGCGTAGCGGCCACTGAGTCTCGTGCCCCGGGCGGACCAGGATGTCCAGTAGGCGACGGTGTCGAGCAAAGCGTCGTCGGCGTCGATCTGCGGTGGCGGAGGATGATGGCTCGGTGTCCAGGTCAGCACGAACGGCACCCGTTGACCGGGACAAACGGTGAATTCCGAGACCGTCGACCATTCGCGGCCCTCGACGGGCGCGTCGGTGCTCAGCCACACCGAGTCCGGGCCTGCCACCGCAGCGGTACGTCCGTCACGGCGCCGCACCCAGGGCATCACCCGCCCGTAGTCGAACCGCAGCCGCAGCTCACTGAGCATCGGCACGGCACCGCTGATGCCCTCCACGATCCGGATGACATCGGCGGCATCGCCACGTTGTGGCATGAAGTCGATGACGCGCACCCGGCCCTGCGGCGTCGTCCACTCGGTCTCCAAGACGAGGGTGCCCGCACGGTAGCGGCGGCTGGTGCAGGTGTCGGCTCCGGCGGGCGCGACCAGCCAGCGGCCCGCGTCGGGGCCGTCCAGCAACGCGGCGAAGCATGCGGGCGAGTCGAAATGGGGAAAGCACAGCCAGTCCACCGATCCGGCGGTGCTTACCAACGCGGCAGTGTGCAGGTCGCCGAGCATCGCGTAGTCCTCGATCCGGCTCATCGCCCTATCGTGGCATCCCGGCTTAAACCCGGTGGCCTGAGACCGGCCCGGTTTCACTACGTTGGAGCTCAGTCCACCAACCGCGAAACGACGAAACACTCAATACCGGCATTTCAACGAACGACCGAGGAGTTCAGGTGTTGCTTTCCGGAAAGACCATGGTGGTGACCGGCGGGAACAGCGGCATAGGTGAGGCCATCGTGGTGGCGGCGGCGGCGGAGGGCGCGAATGTCGTCATCGACTATGTGACGCACCCCGAGGAGACCACGACGCTTATCGGGAAGATCGAAGCGGCAGGCGGGCACGCGGTGGGGGTGCAGGCCGATGTGTCCAAGGCTGCGGATCTGCGCGCGATGGTGAAGACCGCGGTGGACACCTACGGGCGTTTGGACGCGTTGGTGAACAACGCCGGCATGGAGACCAGGACCTCGATCCTGGACACCACCGAGGAGGAGTACGAGCGCGTTCTGGACGTCAACCTGAAGTCGGCGTTTTTCGGCACCCAGTTCGCGGCGAAGCAGTTCATCGCCCAGGGCGGCGGGGGCATCGTCATCAACATGTCGTCGGTGCACGAGGAGTGGCCGATGCCGGGCAACACCGCGTACTGCGTGTCCAAGGGCGGCATGCGGATGCTCGCCCGCACCGCAGGTGTGGAGTTGGGCGCCCACGGCATCCGGGTCGTGAACGTCGGCCCCGGCGCCGTCGCTACTCCGATCAACACTTCGACGGTGAGTGATCCCGCGAAGCTGAAGGCCCTCGACGCGGCGATTCCACTCGGGCGGATGGCGCAGCCCGGGGAGATCGCGGACATGGTGGTGTTCCTGGCCTCGGGCAAAGCGGCGTATATGACCGCGAGCACCGTGTTCCTCGACGGCGGCATCATGCAGGGCAGCGTCGGACTCTGAGCCGCCGGGCATCGATCCGGCGACGACTACGACGTAGTAGCACCTTGACGGGTCAGACGACTCCTCCGGTGGGCGGGGGTTCGGGCCAATCGGTGGGGACGTCGGCCCATATCGTCTTGCCGTCGGGCTCGAGGGTCCAACCTTGGCGCAGGGCGAGCGCTGCGACGAGGTCGAGGCCGCGCCCGCGCGCCGGTGTCGGGTCCTCGCGGGGATCTTGCCTGAGCTGGGGTGTCGCGTCGTGGACCTGCACCCGTACGACGGCGGAGGTGATCTCGAGCGTGACTCGGATGGGAGCGGCGGCGTGTTCGATGGCGTTGGTCAGCAGCTCGGTGAGCACCAGCAAGGTGGGCTGGGCTGCCTCGTCGCTGATATCCCACTCGGTCAACACGGTGGACACCCGCTCCCGCATCGCCGGTAGCTCGTCGAGCGGGGGCACGGTGGGCCAGCTCGTCGTCCAGGTCGGCCCGGCCAGGTCAGATCCCGGGGTGAGCGGGCGGCGTTGTGCGGCAGGCCGGAAGCCGCGGGGGCGCCACCGCCTGCGGGTGGCCTTGGCGTGGGGTCGCACCCCGACCACAACGGCGAGAAGTGCGGACGCGACGGCGATCACGACGGGAACGGCGGCGAGCACGGCGAGTGCGGCGAGGACGACGACCACCAGCACGACGGCGATCAGCATGGCGCGCCGACCCGCCGACATAGTGCTCATCCCGTCCCAACATCTCGGTGTTGTCGTGGGTGAGTTCCCGCCACAGAGCCGACAAAACGTCGGGCTGAGAAGAGCCGGGGGCTCCGGCCGTTGCTGAAGGTGCTGATGTTGGTCGGGTGGGGTCACCGAGCGGGTCACTCGGTGAGGAATCGGTCGAGGCGGTCCAGTAGGTCTTCAAGTGCTTGCGCAAACTCGGCGGCGGCATGGTCCTCGGACAGTTGTGTCTCCAGCCTCTGGATGTGGGGGAAGTTCGCCAGGTCCAGGTCCTGGTCGGCGTTGGGTACGTCGGAACCGCCCTCGTCGAGGGGTTCCTCGGCGGGTCCGGTCTCGGCTCCGAGCAGCGTCGCCTCCAACAGCAGGTGCCCCAGCAGGAAGCTGGAGAAGGCCCGGTAGGCCTGGACGGCGCGGTTGTCGTCGAAGCCGTGTGAGATGAGTGTCGTGAGGAAGTCCTCGACGACATGCAGGCTGCGTAGGGGCGGTCGTAGCCAGGGTGCTGCCGGATGTTTCGTCGCGATCAACGGGAAGACCTTGGGGTGGTCTCTGGCCAGCGATCGGACGCCTTGAGCCAGCCATTGTAGGTAGGCCTGCCATCCGCTGTTGTCGTCGAGCAGCTCGCTATCGGTCCGCAGATGGAGCTCTTCGACCATGCGGTCGACCATGCCCTCGAGCAGGTCTTCCCGGCCGTTCACGTAGCGGTAGAGCGACATTGCTTCGACTCCGAGTTCTTTGCCCAGCTGCCGCATGGTCAGGGCGGTCAGGCTGCGCCTGTCGACGAAGGCGATGGCGGTGGCGATGATCCTGTCCCGGGACAGGGCGGGCCGAGCTGAATCTGTGGCACGGGTAGAGCTGGTCAGGTCGCGCTCCGCTTTGCTGTCCACGCTCGTCCTTCCTGAGGTCGGGTAGCCCTTCGACGGGAACAGTGAGCACTTGCGACACCAATCGACCCGCCCGCTTTGCCACCCTTGGGTGGTTGCGACGGATCGTACGGTCGTGGCGCTGCTTGGCTGCCCTCAGGCGGTTGCGACCGATGTCGACGGGTGCCTGCCGTCGACCTTGCACACCCCAGGGTTGGACTACACCCCGGCCCGGTACTACATTGCCGGTTTACGACGTAAGGCCGTGCGTTTCGGGAGAGGTTGAGGCGGGCCTGGGAACGTGTTGGCTCGTTCACGATTGCTTCCGCCGCTGGTGCAGTGGCAGTTCTCGTACGACGCCAGCCGTTTTGTCGGCAGTTGACCATCGACGTCGAAGGGCACCCCATGCCACTCGTTCTCGCCCAGGACTCGGATGTCCGTGACCGCAGCTGCACAGCGAGTAGTTCGGTACCGAACGGCTTCACCCGTCAAATTCCTCGTGAGCTTTCCCGAGGTTGCAAGCCAGATACGGCTACCGGACACGTTCGGCCGAACTTCGGATCTCAGACAGGCGCCACCACCTTCAGCACCGGCGTACCGCCGTCGTCGTTGACGTCGGGTACCGCCGTCGTCACCGCGGCGGGTGACATCGACTTCCACACCGCGCCCGCCTTGAGCCGACGTCTGCACCAGGCAATCGAGAACTATGCCGCTGTAGTCCTCGACCTCACCGCGGTCACCCTGTTCAGCAGGGCAGGATTGCCGATCCTGGTGTGCGCCGCCGATCACGCCGATTCCCTTGCCGTTGCGTTCGCCGTGGTGTGTCACGAGCCCTCAGCTGTGTGCTTCGGACTTCGCACGCCGGTCATCATTGCGTCCTCGGGCCCCGTCCTCACCGATGCATGCGGTCACCACGAGAAGAAGAAGCCTTCATGACGCATTGCCAACCAGCGATGGAACCGGGGCAGGCGCCGAGCCGGTATGCGAATCAGATGCCGAAGCTGCGAGAGTTCGCGGCGACGGACGCTGATGATCCGCGGCGGCGGGTGCTGCGCGAGGAGCTCATCTTGGCGTTCATGCCGGTCGTCGAGCACCTGGCACGCCGTCACGGCAACGGCAGCGCCTCGCTCGAGGAGTTGACCCAGGTCGGCGCAGTCGGGCTGATCACGGCGATCGACCGGTGGGACCCGGAGCTGGCCCGCGGAGAGTTCCTCGGGTACCTCATTCCCTGTGTGCGTGGGGAGATTCTTCGCTGGTTTCGTGATCGCGGTTGGTCGATGCGGGTGCCACGGGCGGTGAAAGAACTGGCCGTGAGTATCGAGCGCATCAGCGGCCCACTGTCACAAGAGTTGGGTCGGGCGCCGCGGCCGAGTGAACTGGCCACACGCCTCGGCGTGGACGCGGCCGAGGTCATTGACGCGCTGAACGCGCGGGCGAACTACCAAGCGGTCGCGTTGGACGGGATCGATCCGCAGACCGGTTTCCTGTTCATCGATCGTCTGAATGGGTTCGACGCTGAGTTGAAGAAGCTCGAGGACCGCCACACCCTTCGTCCGCTGTTGAACAAGTTGCCCGAGCGGGAGCGGAAAATTGTGATGATGCGGTTTTTCGGGGAGATGACGCAGACCCAGATCGCCGAAGAGTTTGGTGTCTCCCAGATGCACGTGTCCCGACTATTGGCGCGCAGCCTCAAGCAGTTGCGTGTCGGAGCCGACGACGGCCTGCCGGACTGACGGTTGATGAGCAGGCCCGCCAACGGATCGACCTACGCGGCTTCGGGCGGTGGTTCCGCCACGCACTAAGATCAATTCACCATGAACACGACTCCGTCCCGCGCCATCACCGTCGCTGCGACTCTCGCCTCCGCGTCCGTTCTCCTGGTCGCATGCGCGGGATCCCCCGGTGTGCCGGTGGCGGGCACCACCACGAACGCTTCGCAGACAGCGTCCTCCGCTGACGGATCGTCCGCTGCACCTGCATCCACCGTTACCTCGGCCACCGCGACCGGCACGCTCACCGGCGACGGTCTCTGCGCGCTGGTCTCCCCGGCGCAGGCTCAGGAGGCGCTGGCCGTCAGCCCGAGCGTGAGCGACCAGGAGCCGGGCACCTTCGTCAACGGCGAGCCCGAGTGCGGTTTCGCGAGCGACGACAACCGGACGGTGATCGTCAACGTCGTCGTCTTCGATGGCGCGAAGAATCCCTTCAACTCCGGCAAGTTCGAAATGGCCGACGGCGCCCCGAGCGCGGTCACCGTCGCAGGCCACCAGGCTGCCGTCAGCAGCACCGAACTCGACATCGCCGACGGCGACAAGGTGCTCACGATCGAGAACTTCGGATCGGCGAACGCCAGCAGCGACGGGCTGATCGCCCTCGGGAAACTGTTTCTCGCCAAGCTCTGAGGGGCCGGGCCTGCCCACTCTCGGTCACGCCATCACTTGCCTGCGGTGGGCAGCGGTGTGTCTGCTGCCTGCGGCACAGGACGCGGGGCGGACGTCGGGCTCGCGCGACTCGTTCGACGGTGCGGGCGCCGTGCAGCGGTGGGGCCAATCGGGCTGTCGGTGGCGT
>DASWUV010000185.1:0-32143 GCA_036401495.1 Pseudonocardia sp.
GTGGACGTGGGTGTGACGCTCGACGTGGGTGTCGCTGTGGTCGTCTTCACGACAGTGGTCGTCGGGGGCGGCGCAGGCGTGGTCGTCGCCACCCGCTCCGTCGTGATGACGAGCGGCGGAAGGATCTTGATCGGGGTGTGCTCGACGGCCGGTCGTCCGGTCTCTACCGCCTCGGTGGTCGGGACGTCGCTGGTGGTCGGCGCCGCCGCCACCGTGGTGGCGGCGACGGTCGGCGCCGTGTCGAGTGCGGCCGTCGTCGTCACCGGTGCCGCCCGCGGCCACAGGAACACCGCCGCGAGGACGGCGACAGCCGCGGCCGCGCCGCCGGCGCCCACCAGCGACGCGGGGTTGGACCGCCGCACCTGCGGCTCCGCGTAGGTGAACTCGGGCTCCTGCTCGAAGGGGTACTGCTCGTGCATCGGGGGCCGGGGCGGCGGCAGCGGCGGCATCTGGGCCGCCCTGGGCGCGCTGATCCGCTGGGTAGGCGCAGCAGGCTCGCCGCCTGCGAAGGCTCCCGTCCGCGACTGCGTCGAGGGCTGGGAGCCGGACTGACCCGGCGCACCGTGCAGCCCGGGCAGCGGCGCGGGCACCGTGGCGGGCGCCGACGCGGACAGTGCCGTGGCCGCTGACCCAGCTGTGGACGCGGACGTGGACGCCGACCCTGGCGCGGGCGGCGCCATGGGCAGCGACGTGGACACGGCCCCGACGATCGGACGTCCCCCCGTTCCGGCCCGCGGTGCAGGCACGTGCGTCCCCGTCGCCGAGACGCCCGCGGGCGTCAACGACAGCGCCGCGCCCTTCGCGATCGCGTTCTTCGGGTCCGCGTCCACTGCGACCGGACGGCCGAGACGCTCCGACACCAACTGCGCGACAAGCGGGATCCGCGAGGACCCGCCGACCAGCAACACGGCCGTGAGCTGCTGGGCGCTCACGCCTGCGGAGTCGACGGCCCGCAGGAGCGCGCTCACGGTCTCCTCGACCGAAGGGCGGATCATCGCCTCGAACTCGCTGCGGTGCAGCCGCACCGAACCCTGGGCTGCAGGCGTCAACACCGGGATCGACACCTCGGTGTCGGCCGAGAGCGCTTCCTTGGCCTCCGTGCACTCCCGCCGGACCGCGGCGACGGCCGACAGCACCGCGGGGTCGCTCTCGTCGAGGCCGTCGAACGCCTCGGGCAGACCTTCGCGGACGTGCTCGAAGACGAGCTCGTCCAGGTCGATCCCGCCGAGCCGCTCCACGCCCTCCGGCCTGCCCAGCAGGCTGAACCCGTGCCCATCCTTGTGTGCGGCGGCCTTGCGCACGACGGCCGCGTCGAACGTGCCGCCGCCGAAGTCGTAGACCGCGATCGTCGAGCCCGGCTCGATCCGCTCGGCCGCTGCGTAGTGCAGCGCGGCGGCCTGCGGTTCGGCCAGGAACGTGACGGGCAGGCCGTGGTGGTGCAACGCGGCGGCGAGCAGATCCGTCTTGTAGGGACCCCACGATGCCGGGTGCGTGACGGCGATGCGTGCGGCAGGGCCGCCCTCGCGCTGCGCCACGCGCTCCACCACCCACTGGATGAGCAGGGCCGACAGCTCCTCTGGCGCCCACGGCCTGCCGTTGACCAGCACGGGTGTCGGGTCGCCCACCCGCCGCTTGAACTCGCGCACGACGTGGCCGGGGTCGCTCGTCGCCCGCCGTTCGGCGGCCTCACCGACGACGACGCTCCCGTCGTCGCCGAGGAACAGCACGGACGGCACGGCGCTCGACCGGTCGCCCAGGTTGACGATCTCGGTCTCGGCGTGGTGCGAGCGCGCGCGGCAGGTCGCGGCCGCGGTGCGGGTGGTGCCCACATCGATGCCGAGCAGATAACCGTGCACCACGCTGTCCTCCCGTCTGGGCCCGCCCGCTTCGTGACGTTGAGTGACACTCGGGGCGGGCGGCAAATCACGGTAGCGTGACGGTTGCGGGTCTTTCCCGCCGGGACCGGGACCCGTTCAGAGGCGGTGGTGCAGCGCCTCGGCCGCGGCCAGCAAGTCGGCCGCCCACCGCACGCCAGGGCGTCGACCGATGCGCTCCACCGGACCGGACACCGAGACCGCGGCCACGACGTGCCCGGCCGCATCCCGCACGGGGGCCGAGACGCTGGCCACGCCGGATTCGCGTTCGGCTACGCTCTGTGCCCATCCGCGGCGGCGGACGTCCACCAGTGCGCGCTCGCTGAACGTGGCGTCGGCCAGCACCGTGCGCTGCACACCGGGCTCGGCCCACGCGGCGAGCACCTTGGCTCCCGAGCCCGCGGTCATCGGCAGCCGCGAGCCGACGGGCACGGTGTCGCGCAGCCCGCTCGCGGGCTCCGCGGCGGCCACGCACACGCGCTGCGCGCCGTCGCGCCGGTAGAGCTGGACGCTCTCGCCGGTGATGTCGCGCAACCGGGGCAGCACGGCGGCGGCCGCTTCCAGCAGCGGGTCGACGCCACCCGCGGCCAGCTCCGCCAAGGTGGGGCCGGGCCGCCACTTGCCGTCGCTGCCGCGATGCAGCAAGCCGTGCACTTCGAGGCCGACCGCGAGCCGGTGGGCCGTGGCGCGCGGCAGCCCGGTGCGCTCGCACAGCTCGGCCAGCCCGCAGGGCTCGGCGGCCGCGACGCGGAGCACCCCCACGGCCTTGTCGAGCACGCCGATCCCGCTATGCTGTCTCACAAGCCGATACTATCTTCCTACGATTTGAGACGTCCAGAGGAGCTGCTGCCGTGGGACGCACACTGGCCGAGAAGGTCTGGGATCAGCACATGGTCCGCAAGGGGGAGAACGGGGAGCCCGATCTCCTGTACGTCGACCTGCACCTCGTGCACGAGGTCACCAGCCCCCAGGCCTTCGACGGGCTGCGGTTGGCGGGCCGTCCCGTGCGCCGACCGGACCTGACGCTGGCGACCGAGGACCACAACGTCCCCACGCTCGACGTCCTCGCGCCGATCGCGGACGAAGTGTCGCGCACCCAGGTGGAGACGCTGCGGCGCAACTGCGCGGAGTTCGGCGTCACGCTCTACCCGATGAACCACGCGGAGCAGGGCATCGTGCATGTCGTCGGCCCGCAGCTGGGGCTGACCCAGCCGGGCATGACCGTGGTCTGCGGCGATTCGCACACCTCCACGCACGGCGCGTTCGGCGCCATGGCGTTCGGCATCGGCACCTCGGAGGTCGAGCACGTGCTCGCCACGCAGACGCTGCCGCTCAAGCCGTTCAAGACGATGTCGATCACCGTCACGTCGCAGGACGGGCGGCTGCGTCCCGGCGTCACGAGCAAGGACGTCGTGCTCGCGATCATCGCCGAGATCGGCACCGGCGGCGGCCAGGGCTATGTGCTGGAGTACCGCGGCAACGTCATCGAGAACCTCTCGATGGAGGCGCGGATGACCGTCTGCAACATGTCGATCGAGGCGGGCGCGCGCGCGGGCCTGATCGCGCCGGACGAGACGACGTTCGCGTACCTGCGCGGCCGCGACCACGCGCCGGTCGACTTCGACGCCGCCGTCGCCGAGTGGCGTGAGCTGCGCACCGACGACGACGCGGTGTTCGACGCCGAGGTGCACATCGACGCCGACACCCTCACCCCGTTCGTCACCTGGGGCACCAACCCCGGGCAGGGCCTCCCGCTCGGCGAACGGGTGCCCGACCCCGAGCTGATCGTCGACGAGAACGAGCGCATCGGCGCGGAGAAGGCGTTGGCGTACATGGGGTTGACGCCGGGCACCCCGCTGCGCGAGATCCCCGTCGACACCGTGTTCGTCGGCTCCTGCACCAACGGCCGGATCGAGGACCTGCGCGCGGCCGCCGAGGTCATCGACGGCCGCCGGGTCGCCGACGGCGTCCGGATGCTCGTCGTCCCCGGCTCGATGCGGGTGCGGTTCCAGGCCGAGGAAGAGGGCCTGGACAAGGTGTTCACGGCGGCGGGGGCCGAGTGGCGCTCGGCGGGCTGCTCGATGTGCCTCGGCATGAACCCCGACCAGCTCGCGCCGGGCGAGCGTTCGGCGTCGACGTCCAACCGCAACTTCGAGGGGCGCCAGGGCAAGGGCGGCCGGACCCACCTCGTCTCGCCGCTGGTGGCCGCGGCCACGGCCGTGCGCGGCACCCTCTCCAGCCCCGAAGACCTCACGGAGATGGCTCACTGATGGACAAGTTCACCACCCACACCGGCATCGGCGTCCCACTGCGCCGGTCCAACGTGGACACCGACCAGATCATCCCCGCCGTCTACCTCAAGCGGGTCACCCGCACCGGCTTCGAGGACGGCCTGTTCTCCGCGTGGCGCTCCGACTCGTCCTTCATCCTCAACGTCGAGCCGTTCACCCGCGGCTCGGTGCTGGTGGCGGGCCCCGACTTCGGCACGGGCAGCTCACGCGAGCACGCGGTGTGGGCGCTGATGGACTACGGCTTTCGCGTGGTGATCTCGTCCCGCTTCGCAGACATCTTCCGCGGCAACTCCGCGAAGACGGGCCTGCTCGCCGCGCAGGTCGCGCAGCCGGACGTCGAGCTGCTGTGGAAGCTGCTGGAGAACGCGCCCGGCACGGAGGTCACGGTGGACCTGACCGAGCGCACGGTGCAGGCGAGCGAGCTCATCGTGCCGTTCGAGATCGACGAGTACACGCGCTGGCGGCTGCTTTCGGGCCTCGACGACATCGGGCTCACCCTGCGCCACGTCGACGAGATCTCGGCGTTCGAGGCACGTCGCCCGGCCCGCCTGCCCGTCACCGCCTAGTCTCCGGCGCAGGAGCCTGGCGCGCGACACGCCGCATTCGTTGCCTGCCAACGGATCCGGCCCTACCGTCTGCAGACCATGAACAAAACCCAGCTCATTGATGCGCTGGCCACGCGCATCGGCGACCGGCGCACCGCGGCCGACGCGGTCGACGGCCTGCTGTCGACCATCGTCGACACCGTGAAGTCAGGGGAGTCGGTGTCGCTCACCGGCTTCGGCGTCTTCGAGTCGCGCGCCCGTGCGGCGCGGGTCGGGCGCAACCCGCGGACGGGCGAGACCGTGGCCGTGCCTGCGGCCACCGTCCCCGCCTTCCGGCCGGGCACCGGTTTCCGCACGGCTGTCAGCGGCCCCGGCGCGGACGGGGTCGCCGAAGCCCCGGCCCGCCAGAAGAGGGCGACGGCAGGGGCGAAGGCGAAGCCCGCGACCAAGGCGGCCCCGAGGCGGGCCACGGCGGCGATCAAGCCCGCAGAGCAGGCCGCCGAGCCCGCGGGGAAGGCGGCAGAGAAGGCGGCAGCCAAGCCCGCGGAGAAGGCGGCGAAAAAGCCTTCGGCGAAGGCGACGGCCAAATCAGCCGCGAAATCCGCGGAGGCGACGACGGGCAAGGCGAAAAAGAAGAAGGCGAAGAAGTAGCGCCGATCAGCCGGTCGGGTGGGAGTAGTAGTCGGCCGAGACCAGGTCCGCTCCCGCGAACCCCAGCACCCAGGTGCTCGCCTTGCGCGACGGGACGTCGGACGAGTCGATCGCCACAGGGTGCGGGGAGGCCTTGACGAGCGTGCTCACCAGATTCGGGATCACCCCGCCCTGGCTGCACACGACGGTCACGCCCGGCGCGGCGGCCAGCTCCAGCAGGCGGTCGAGGCCCGCGTCGGGGTCGCGCTCGTAGCTCTTCTCGCCGAGCAGCGGGTCGTCGTCCAACGGCAGCCCGAGCGCGGCCGCCACCGGCGCGATCGTCGCCCGGCAGCGCTCCAGCGGCGCGCTGACCAGACGATCGGGCCCGAACAGCGGCAGCAGTGCACTGAGGCGCGCCGCCTGCTCCCGGCCGCTCGGCGACAGCGGGCGATCAGCGTCCTCGCCGTCCCACTGGGCGCGGTTGCCCGCCTTGGCGTGCCGGACGAGCACGACCATCGACGTCGGACGGCCGACCTCGGCGAAGCGGCGCAGCACGTCCAGGTCGTGCACGTAGGACAGCATCTCGTCGGCCTGCCCGAGCGACACCCAGCGCAGCTCGTCGGTCTCGTCGTTGGGTGCGAACCCGCCGTCGACAGGACGCGCCGACCAGTAGCGCACGAGCTTGCGGCCTTCCGGCACCGTGTAGTGCACGTCGCCGAGCAACGGGCCGAGGTGGACCCGCAGCCCCGTCTCCTCCGCGACCTCGCGCACCGCGGCGAAAGGCATCGTCTCCGCGCGCTCGAGCTTGCCCTTGGGGAACGACCAGTCGTCGTACCGCGGCCGGTGCACCAGGGCGATCTCGCCGTTGTCCCGCCGGACGACGGCCCCTGCGGCGCGGATGTCGATGCGCTCGGGGACCGTGCGCCCCGTCCCGGGCCTCACTCCGCCTCAGCGGCCGGAGCGGCGCGCCGCAGCATCATCTCCGCCTGGTGGTCGCGCACCGGCGACACCCCGGAGTCCGGAGTCGGCGACGGCGCCCACGACCCGTCGGCCGCGAGCGTCCAACAGCGGGTGGCGGGGTCGAGGCACGAGTCCAGCACCTCGCCGAGCTTGGCGGCGAGCGGAGGCTCGGCGACCCGCAGCAGCACCTCGACGCGCCGGTCGAGGTTGCGGTGCATCATGTCGGCGCTGCCGATCCAGTACTCGTCCGCCGCGCCGAAGTGGAACACCCTGCTGTGTTCGAGGAACCGGCCCAGTATCGACCGCACGTGGATGTTCTCCGAGAGCCCTTCCCGGCCGGGGCGCAGCGCGCAGATCCCGCGCACCACGATGTCGACGGGCACCCCGGCCTGCGACGCCCGGTATAGCGCGTCGACGACCTGCTCGTCGACCAGCGAGTTGACTTTGATCCGGACCCGCGCGGCGGGGTTGCCCTCGCGGCACGCCTCGATCTCGTCCTCGATGCGCCGCACGATCCCGCGCCGCACGCCGTAGGGGGCCACCAGCAGCGACCGGTACGAGGTCTGCCGGGAGTAGCCGGTGAGCGAGTTGAACAGGTCGGTGAGGTCGGCGCCGATGACCGGGTCGGCGGTCAGCACGCCGATGTCCTCGTAGAGGCGAGCGGTCTTGGGGTGGTAGTTGCCCGTCCCGATGTGGCAGTAGCGGCGGATCTGGCCGCCCTCCTGCCGGACGACGAGCGCGGTCTTGCAGTGGGTCTTGAGCCCGACCAGCCCGTAGACGACGTGCACGCCCGCCTTCTCCAGCTCACGGGCCCACCGGATGTTGGCCTGCTCGTCGAAGCGCGCCTTGATCTCCACGAGCGCCACGACCTGCTTGCCCGCGGCGGCCGCGTCGACCAGTGCGTCGACGATGGGGGAGTCGCCCGACGTCCGGTAGAGGGTCTGCTTGATGGCCAGGACGTTGCGGTCGGCGGCGGCCTGCTCGATGAACCGCTGCACGCTCGTGGAGAACGAGTCGTAGGGGTGGTGGACGAGCACGTCGCCCTCGCGCAGTGTGGCGAAGATGCTGCGCGGCGTCTCGCGCTCGGCGAACGCGGGGTGCGTCGCGGGCACGAAGGGCTCGTCCTTGAGGTCGGGCCGGTCGACGGCGTGCACCGCCCACAACGCGGTGAGGTCGAGCAGGCCGGGCACCGTGACGACGTCGGCGGGGTGGACGTCGAGCTCGCGCAGCAGCAGCTCCAGCACGTGCTCGCTCATCGTGTCGGTGACCTCGAGGCGGACGGGCGGCCCGAACCGGCGCCGCGCCAGCTCGCGCTCGAGCGACTTCAGCAGGTCTTCGTCGCGGTCCTCCTCGACCTCGACGTCCGCATTGCGGGTGACCCGGAACGCGTGCACCTCGGCGACGTCCATGCCCGCGAACAGCTCGCCGAGGTGCGCCGCGATGAGGTCTTCCAGCGGCAGGAAGACCACTCCGGGATCGTCGGTGGGCACCTGCACGAGCCGCGGCACGTTGTTGGGCACCTTCACCCGCGCGAACCGCTCGGTGCGGCCCTCCGGGTCGCGGACGGTCACCGCGAGGTTGAGCGAGAGCCCCGAGATGTACGGGAAGGGGTGGGCCGGATCGACCGCGAGCGGCGTGAGCACGGGGAAGACCTGCGCGGAGAAGTAGTCCGACAGGCGGGTCTGCTGCTCGTCGGTGAGGTCGCTCCAGCGCAGGATGTGGATGCCCGCCGCGTCGAGCTCCGGGCGGACGTGGTCGAGGAACACCCGCGCGTGCGCCTTGGCGATGGCCCGGGTGCGCGCCGCGATCCGGGCCAGCTGTTCGCGGGGGGAGAGCCCGTCGGCGCTGCGCACGGTGAGGCCGGTCTCGTCGCGGCGCTTCAGGCCCGCGACGCGGACCATGTAGAACTCGTCGAGGTTGGACGCGAAGATCGCCAGGAACTTGGCCCGCTCCAGCAGCGGCTGGCTGGGGTCCTCGGCCAACGCGAGCACGCGCGCGTTGAAGTCGAGCCAGGACAGCTCGCGGTTGAGGTAGCGGTCGTCGGGCAGCTCCGAGGCCGGGGAGGGCGTGCGCGCGGGCGGGCTGACCGGGACGGCCGCCGTGCCGACCTCGACCGGCTCGATGAACTCGATGAGGTCGACGGGCTCCACCCGCTCCTCGACGATGGTGGCGACGCCCGCCCGGCCGTCGTCGGCGGGGACGTCCGAAGCCTGGGAGGCGTGCCGCCCCGTGGGTGCCGCGGGGGGCGCCGGAGTGGCGCGCTCGACCGCGCCCGCGGTGGCCCCTCCGCGCGCGGCGTGCACCCGGCGCGTCGAAGGGCGCGGTGCCCGCCGATGGGGAGTGCGGGCCCGCCGCTGCGGCTCCTGAGGTCCGGGCTCCGGCTCCGGCGAGCTCTCTACGTCATCACCCACAGCGGTGATTCTGTCTCACGGCACCGACGCTTGCCCCCATCAGCGCCGGGTCAACCGGGTGAACTCTGGCACTCTTGATCCGCCAATTGCGGGAGGAGGGCCGCGCGCGTCTGCTCGCCAACACCCAGTTGGCGGGCGGTGGCGAGATCGGCGGGGGTGTCGACGTCGCGGCGCAGGCTCGGCCACTCGCCGCCCAGTGCCACCGCGCCCGAGGCGGCATGCCGGGCCGCCGACCCCCCGCCGAACCGCGGCTCCAGCGCCACACCGGCGACCGCCAACAGGAACGTCGTGCCGGTGCCCTCCGCGTCCGCCGTGAACGCCCGGTCGCCGACGTCCAGCGCGGCGGCGACGGCCTCGTCCAGCTCGGCGGGCCGCAGCGCAGCCAGATCGGCCTGGAGCGCGCCGACCGCGACGCTCGGGTCGCGCTCGCGCAGCACGTCGGCGCCGCGCTCGTAGGCGGCGTTGAGGCCGACCAGCGGGTCCCCCACCACCTCGATGCCCGACGCCGTGAGCACGGCGGCGACCGTCCGGTCGGCGGTGACGACCAGCACCGTGCGCACCGACGACGCGGCCCGCGCCGCGGCGACGGTGTCGAGGGTCAGTGCGAGTGCGAGGCGGGTGTGCGGGGTCAGGCCGCCGATCCCGCCCGGCCCGCCGCCGTGCGAGCCGACCCCGTCGGCGGCCCCACGCAGCCTGGACTTGGCCGCCGCCAGCCGCTTGACCGGGACGACGAGGTCCACCCGTTGCACAAGGTCATGCTGCCACTGCCCGACCCCGGTGGTGGACCCGCGGCGGCCGGCCGGGAAGACTCGACCGTGATCGAGAGAGGGGACGCGCGTGCGACGGGAGAAGGGCGGGTTCTGGATCGCCTTCTGTGCGGTCTTCTTCTACCCCATGGGCTGGCTGTTCGGCCGCTCCCGGTTCGAGGGCCGCGAGCACATCCCGGCCGAAGGTGGCGTCCTCGTCGTCGCCAACCACGTCTCGCACCTGGACCCGGTCTTCACCGGCCTGATCGTGCACCGCGCCCGGCGCGTGCCGCGGTTCCTCGCCAAGCACAGCCTCTGGGGCACACCGGTGCTGGGCCAGGCGCTGCGGGGGTCGGGGCAGATCCCCGTCTACCGCGACTCGGCCGACGCGGGGCGCAGCCTGAGCGAGGGCGCTCGCGCGCTGGATGAGGGCAAGGTCGTCGTGATCTACCCGGAGGGCACGATCACCCGCGACCCCGACGGGTGGCCCATGTACGCCCGGACCGGCGTCGCGCGGCTGGCGCTGACGACGGACGTGCCGGTGGTGCCCCTGGTGCACTGGGGCACCCGCGCCGTGTTCGACGGCTACCAGAAGCGCTTCCGGCCGCTGCCGCGCAAGCCGATCGTCATCAGGTGCGGTGCGCCGGTGGACCTCTCGGCCTTCCGCGGCCTCCCCATCGACGCCCCGCTCCTGCGCGAGGTCACCGACCTGATCATGGGCGAGGTCCGCGCCCTCCTCGCCGAGGTCCGCGGAACGGCCGCGCCGCAGGAGTTCTACCGGCGGGGCGCCTCGTGACCGCCGGTGAGCTGCGGCGGGCGGCCGTGCTGGGGGCAGGCTCGTGGGGCACGGCGTTCGCCAAGGTCATGGCGGACGCGGGGCGCGAGGTCGTGCTGTGGGCGCGCAGGGACGAGGTCGCCGCGGCGATCAACGAAGCGCACACCAACCCCGACTACCTACCGGGCGTTGCGCTCCCCGGGCTGGTCACGGCGACCACCGACGCCGAGGCCGCACTGCAGGGGGTGGACGCGGTCGTGCTCGCGGTTCCGTCGCAGACCCTGCGGGCCAACCTCGGGGGCTGGCGCGAGCTGCTCCCGGAGAGGCGGACGCTGGTGAGCCTGGCGAAGGGCGTCGAACTGGGCACGTTGAAGCGGATGAGCGAGGTGGTGGCCGAGGTGGCGCAGGTGCCCGCCGAGCAGGTCGCCGTCGTGACCGGCCCCAACCTCGCCAGGGAGATCGCCGCGGAGGAGCCGACGGCCACGGTGATCGCTTGCGCCGACCACGACCGCGCCGTCGCCGTCCAGCTCGCCTGCACCACCGGGTACTTCCGCTCCTACACCCACACCGACGTCGTGGGCTGCGAGATCGGCGGAGCAGGCAAGAACGTGATCGCGCTGGCCTGCGGGATGGCGGCGGGCATGGGCTTCGGCGACAACACCAAGGCGTCGCTCATCACCCGCGGCCTCGACGAGTTGGCGCGGCTGGGCGTCGTGCTGGGCGCCGACCCGCTGACGTTCGCGGGCCTTGCGGGCCTCGGCGACCTCGTGGCCACCTGCTCGTCGCCGCTGTCGCGCAACCGGACCTTCGGCGAGCGGCTCGGGCGCGGCGAGAGCCTCGCGCAGGCCGAGGCGGCCAACCACGGGCAGGTGGCGGAGGGCGTGAAGTCCTGCACCTCGATCTGCGAGTTGGCGAGCAGGCACGACGTGGAGCTGCCGATCGCCGACGCCGTCCGCCGGGTCTGCCACGAGGGGCTCTCGCCCGCGGAGATGGGCAAGGAACTGATCTCGCGCGCGCCCCGCCACGAGCGCCGATGACCCCCCGTGCGCGGAAACCGTTGCCCCGACCACGTTTTCCGCGCACGGGGGACGGCACCCGCTGCGTGCACGGGGGAGCGGGCCCCGCTTCGCTCGGCGAACCGCTGCACCCCGGCCCGGTGCTCTCCTCGGCGTTTCACCTGGGTCTGCCCGACGACCCGCTGCCCACCGACTTCTACGGCCGAGCGGGTAACCCCACCTGGCGCGCACTGGAGGCGGCCATCGGGGATCTGGACGGCGGCGAGTGCGTCGTGTTCGCTTCCGGGATGGCGGCCATCGCCGCTGTGCTGCGGCTCGGCGAGGGCGCGCTCGTCCTGCCATCGGACGGCTACTACCTCGCCCGTGCGCTCGCCCTCGACGAGGGCAGGGCCGCGGTCCGCGAGGTGCCCACCTCCGGACCGTGGCCGGAGGGGACGCTCGAAGGGGCCGGGCTCGTCCTGCTGGAGACGCCGTCGAACCCGGGCCTCGACGTCTGCGACATCGCGGCGGTCGCGGCCACCGCGCACGCCGCGGGCGCCCTCGTGGCCGTCGACAACACCACGGCGACGCCGCTGGGCCAGTGCCCGCTGGCGCTGGGCGCCGACCTGACCGTCGCGAGCGACACCAAGGCGCTGGCGGGCCACGGTGACGTCGTGCTCGGCCACGTCAGCACGCGCGACCCGGCGCTGGCCGCGCGGCTGCGCGAGCTGCGCACCCGCGGCGGCGCGGTGCCAGGGCCGATGGAGAGCTGGCTGGCCCACCGCGGGCTCGGCACGCTGGACCTGCGGCTCGCCCGCCAAGCCGCCAACGCCGCCGCGCTGGTCGAGGTCCTGCGCGGACATCCCGCCGTCGAGGCCGTCCGGTGGCCCGGCCATCCGGCCGACCCCGCGCACGCCGTGGCCCGACGGCAGATGCGCCGGTGGAACGGCGTGTTGACGTTCACCCTGGCGTCCGAGGGGGCCGTCGGCAGGTTCCTCGCGGCGTCGCGGCTCGTCGCCTCGGCCACCAGCTTCGGCGGCCTCTCCACCACCGCCGACCGCAGGGGCCGCTGGGGCGACGACGTGCAGCCCGGCCTGCTCCGCCTGTCCGCGGGATGCGAGGACCCCGAGGACCTCGTGGCCGACGTCCGCGCCGCCCTCGACGCCTGACCCGCCGCCCTTGACGCGGGTGTGGGTGAGCGCGGCCGGGGGGCGCCGTCCGACCCGCCGCTCGCCGCGCCGAGCTGCGCCGGGCAGCATCACACTCGCGTAACCCCCCCGGCCTATGGTCTGATCTGCGCTGGGAGGTGGTCGCGTGAAGCATCGACAACCCGATCCCGACGGTGCCGACCCCGAGCCAGGGGACGTACCGGGGGGCGCGCCGAGCCCGGGCGTGCTCCCACCGGGTTCACGGGTACTCCTGCTCAACGCGACCTTTGAGCCCTTGGCCGTCGTCACGGCCAAGCGTGCCGTGGTCCTCATGCTCTCCGGCAAGGCCGAGTGCGTGGAGGTCACCCTCGACGAGGCCTTCCACTCGGAGAATCTCACCATTCCCGCGCCGTCGGTGATGCGCCTTTCGCGCTACGTGCGCGTGCCCTACCGCGCCGCCGTTCCCATGACCCGCGCAGGCGTGCTCCGCAGGGACGGGCGGCGCTGCGCTTACTGCGGCCGCCGCGCCGACACCATCGACCACGTCGTCCCCCGCAGCCGCGGCGGCGGCCACACGTGGGAGAACTGCGTCGCGGCCTGCCGCACGTGCAACTCCAAGAAGGCCGACCGGCTCCTCGGCGAGCTCGGGTGGACCCTGGAGCGACCCCCGCGTCCACCGAGCCGCAGCGCGGGTGGTGTGCTCGTGCTGGCCGTCGAGCCGCTCCCGGCGTGGGAGCCGTGGCTCGCGGTCGCAGCCTGAGATCGCGGTGCAACCGCCGCGACGCCCACGAACCACGGCGCGAGCCCGAAGGTCGGAGTGATGAAGGGAATCGTCCTGGCAGGCGGGTCCGGAACGCGCCTGCACCCGCTCACCCGCGCGGTGTCCAAGCAGCTCCTGCCCGTCTACGACAAGCCGATGATCTACTACCCGCTCTCGGTGCTGATGCTGGCCGGGATCAGGGAGATCCTGGTGATCTCCACACCGCACGACCTCCCCTCGTTCAAGCGGCTGTTCGGCACCGGCGCCGAGCTGGGCCTCGCGATCACCTATGCCGAGCAGGCCCAGCCCAACGGACTGGCCGAGGCGTTCCTCATCGGCGCCGACCACGTGGGCGACGAGTCGGCCGCACTGGTACTGGGCGACAACATCTTCCACGGGCCCGGGTTCTCGGCCACGCTGAAAGGCGCGATCGACGACGTCACCTCCGGGTCGGCGGGCTGTGTCCTGTTCGGCTACCCGGTGCGCGACCCCGAGCGCTACGGGGTGGCCGAGGCCGACGACGAAGGACGGCTGCTGTCCGTCGAGGAGAAGCCAGCCAAGCCGCGCTCCAACCGGGCTGTCACCGGCCTGTACTTCTACGACAACGACGTCGTCGAGATCGCCGCGGGCCTGCGGCCCTCCGAGCGGGGCGAGCTGGAGATCACCGACGTCAACCAGGCCTACCTCGAGCGCGGGACCGCGCACCTGCGCGATCTCGGGCGCGGCTTCGCCTGGCTCGACACCGGCACCCACGAGTCGCTGCTCGAAGCGGGGGAGTACGTGCGCGTGCTGGAGAACCGGCAGGGCATCCGCATCGCCTGCGTCGAGGAGATCGCGATGCGGATGGGTTTCATCGACGCGGAGGCGTGCCACGCGCTCGGTGAACGGCTGGCGAAGTCGGGCTACGGCGAGTACGTCATGGACGTCGCAAAGTCCTTCCGCGGATAGACAACTGAGGGAACAGGCCCACATGCGCATCCTCGTCACCGGGGGGGCAGGCTTCATCGGCTCCCACTACGTCCGATCGCTGCTCGACGGGGCCTACCCGGCCTTCACGGGGGCCGAGGTCGTGGTGCTCGACCTGCTGACCTACGCGGGCACGCTGACCAACCTCACGGGTTACGACGTGGAGTTCGTGCACGGCGACATCCGCGACGCCGACACGGTCGCCCGGGTCACGGCCGGAGTCGACGTCGTCGTGCACTTCGCCGCCGAGTCGCACGTCGACCGCTCGATCCTCGGTGCGGCGGACTTCGTCTCCACCAACGTCGTCGGCACGCAGGTCCTGCTGCAGGCCGCGCTGGAGGAGGGCGTCGACCGGTTCGTGCACGTCTCCACGGACGAGGTCTACGGCTCCATCGACGAAGGCGCGTGGCCCGAGACGCATCCCCTGCTGCCGAACTCGCCGTACTCGGCGTCCAAGGCGGGCTCGGACCTGCTGGCCCGCTCCTACCACCGGACCCACGGCCTGCCCGTCTGCATCACCCGCTGCTCGAACAACTACGGGCCCCACCAGTTCCCCGAGAAGGTCATCCCGCTGTTCGTGACCAACCTCCTGGACGGCAAGAACGTGCCGCTCTACGGCGACGGCATGAACGTGCGGGACTGGCTGCACGTCGACGATCACTGCCGCGGCATCCAGCTCGTCGCCGAGAAGGGCCGCGACGGCGAGATCTACAACATCGGCGGAGGCGCCGAGCTGACCAACCGCGACCTCACCTACCGGCTGCTCGACGCGGTGGGGGCAGGCCCGGAGCGGATCGAGGCGGTACCCGACCGGCCGGGCCACGACCGCCGCTACTGCGTCGACTGGACCAAGATCGCGAATGAGCTGGGGTACGCGCCGCGGGTCCGGTTCGACGACGGGCTGGCCGCCACGGTGGCCTGGTACGCCGATCACCGCGAGTGGTGGGAGCCCCTCAAGGGATGAACGCGGGGGGCTCGCCAATCCGCCGCACCGTGATCGCTAACCAGCTACGACGATCGTGGGCGTCGTCACCCATGCGGACGTCCGAGATAACGGATCGTCAACGCTGAGCTCGGTAACGCCGTAGCAACCGATAGCGATGGGTTAGGGTCGTCCGCGCAGCTCCCCCCGACGAGATGCTGTTCAGCGTGCGCTGCATCTCTCGGTAATGCTGAGAAAATGGACGAGCGGGCGCCTGCCCGCTCGTAGAGATCACTATCCGTGAATCCGCGGAGGTCCTATTTGGCCGCGGCCGTTGCCCAGCCGCCTCAGATTCCGTCGGGAAACTTCACTATGACCGAGCCGCTGGACCCGAAACCCCCCCGGACCTCAGGTCGGCGCCGCTCGCTGCTGATCGGGGCCGCGGTGCTCGCGGTGCTGTTGCTCGCGACGGGCAGCGCAGGTTTCTACCTTTCGGAACATTTCGGCAATAACGTCGACCGGGTACCCAACGTGTTCGCGCCGCTCGACCCGGCGACCCGCCCACCTGCGACCGGGGCGCTGACGTTTCTGCTCGTCGGCACCGACACCCGCAGCGAGAGCCCGACGACCGGCTCACTGGCCAACGCCGACATCAGAGCGGCCAGCATCGGCGGCGACCACAGCGACGTCCTGATGATCGCCCGCGTGGACCCCTCGCGCACGCATGCGACGGTGGTCTCGATCCCGCGCGACAGCTGGGTCGACATCCCTGGCCACAACCTGGACAAGATCAACAACGCCTATGCGATGGGTGGCCCGACCCTGCTCATCCAGACGGTGGAGGGGCTGACCGACATCCGGATCGACCACCTCGCCGTCATCGACTTCGCAGGCTTCCAGTCGATGGTCGACGCGGTGGGCGGCATCGACATGACGATCTCGCCGTCGACCGGCGGGTCGTCCGGCCAGGGCGTCACCCACCTGGACGGCGCCGCGGCGCTGAGGTTCCTGCGCCAGCACGACCAGGTGACCGACGACGACCACGCCCAGCGGGAGCAGGCCGCGCTACGGGCGCTGCTAGGGAAGGCTACGTCCAACGGCCTGTTCTCCGACCTCAAGCGGCTCTACCGGCTGATGGACGCCACCACGCAGTCGGTCGACGTCGACGACACCCTCACCAACGGCGGCCTCGCCTCGCTGGCGTTGGAGCTGCGCGACCTGCACGCCTCGGACATCCAGTTCCTGCGGGCTCCCATCGGGTCGGTTCAGGGGAAGGGTCAGCAGACGATCGCCTACCTGGATCCCCGTGCCGCTGATCTGTGGGCCGCCCTGCGCAACGGATCTTCCGAGGTCTACGTCAACCAGCACCACACGGACGTATTGGGAACCGTTACCCACTGAGGCCTACGACGTTTGGCACGCCGAGAGGTTGCTCAGCCGCGTGCAGGCGGAGCGGCGGGCTCAGTGGCCGCTCAGTGGCTTCTCAGGGGTCGCATAGGAGCGTCCCCTATATTCGCTGAGCCGACCCGAAACAAGGGGTCGGTGCGAGAGGACGAGGAATGTCGCTGCCTGCTCCCCCGTTAGCTGCGCCTCCCCCCGGTCCCCTGCCCGATAAGCCGCCTTCCCGTTGGTCGAGGCTGTCGGCCGGGCTGCGCGGGATGAGGCGCCGGACGCTGCTGCTCAACGTCGCACTGGCGCTGTTGGTGATCCTGGTGCTGGTCTTCGCCCTCATCACGGCGTTCTCGCCGCGGCGCAACACCAACGTGGAACGGACCGTTCCGGTTACCCGCGGCACGGTCACCGCGGCCGTCACCGCGACGGGAAACGCCATCTCCTCGGCCGCCACTCCGGTGAGTTTCCTCTCACAGGGCACGCTGACCTCGGTTGCCGTCTCACCCGGTGAAACCGTGAGCCGTGGCCAGCTGCTCGCCACCATCGACGACGCCGACGCGCGCACCACCCTGCGCACCGCCCAGGCCCAGCTGGACGGGGCCCGGGCGAACCTGGCTCAGGCGAGCGCGGGTCCGACCGACGTCAAGCGACAACAGGACCTTCTCGCCATCACGCAGGCGCAGCAGTCGCTCGACGCCGCCAACATCGCGGTCACGCAGGCGCAGCAGCAGCTGGCGATCGACCAGACGTCGACGGACACCGCGATCAAGAACGCCAAGACGAAGCTCGACAACGACGACAAGTCGACCAGCACGGCGGTCGACCAGGCGCAGGCCAAGCTGGCGACGGACACGAGGACGCAGAACGCCCTGGTCAGCCAAGCGTCCTCGGCCTGCGGCACGTCGTCGACCACGACGACCACGAACGCGGCCCCGAACACATCGGGATCCGCGACCCGTACGACGACCCCGACGACCTCGGCGTCCCCGACGACGTCCCCGTCGGTTCTGGGCATGGTTCTCGGCGACGGCACGAGCAACTCCGTCTCCCGCGGCTCGGTCCGCAGCGTCTCCACGGCCGGCTGTGCGGGGCTGACGAACGCGCAGAACACCCGCAGGTCCGTGCTGCAGGCCGACCAGCAGGACGTCACCAACGCCCAGCAGAACCGGAACGCGACGCTCGACACCGACCGGCAAGCCGTGACCACCGCCCAGCAGAACCAGACGGCCACGTTGCTCAAGGACAACCAGGCGATCACCACCAACAGGCAGCAGGTGATCTCGTCGCAGAGCAACGTCACGTCCGCGCAGTTGGCCGCGCAGGCCGACCTGCACCCGGAGACGCCCGCACAGATCGCCCAGGTCCAATCCACCGTCGACAGCGCAAAGGCATCGCTCGACCAAGCCCAGCGCGGCGTGGACTCCACCGCATTGCTCGCGCCCCAGGATGGCGTAGTGCTGTCGGTTGCAGGCAAAGTGGGAGAGGTGTCCAGCGGCGGTTCGGCCAGCTCGTCCTCGGGGACGACCGGTAGCACGAGCGCGTCCTCGGCGTCCACGTCGAACGTCGGCACGTTGACCGGCTCGGGCTTCGTCGTCATCGCGAACCTCAGCAACCTGGCCGTCACGGCCGACATCGCCGAGGCCGACGCGTCGAAGGTCCAGGTGGGCCAAGCCGCGACGGTCACGTTCCCCGGCACGTCCACCACGGCGACCGGGGCGGTCACCCAGTTCCAGCCGCAGAGCACCGTGACCAACAACGTGGTGCAGTTCCCGGTGCAGGTCTCGCTGGACACGGCGCCGCCGGGGGTCGACGTGGGCTCCACCGCGAGCATGTCGATCACGACCGGCTCCAAGACCGGCGTGTTGCTCGCGCCGACGTCCGCGATCACCACCGTCGGCAACCGGCACACCGTGATCGTCAAGAGGAACGGGGTCGACACGGTCGTGCCCGTGCAGATCGGCCTCGTCGGCGACACCACCACGGAGATCACCGACGGCGTCACGGAGGGCGACCAGCTCGTGTTGCCGACAGGCACCGCTACATCGACCACGAACGGCTTCCCGCGTGGCGGCGGTGGAGGTGGCGGCGGGTGACGCGACCGGTCATCGAGCTTCGGGCGGTGTCGAAGATCTACGGCAACGGCGACACGATCGTGCGCGCCGTGGATCGGGTCGACCTCGTCGTCGAGCGCGGTGACTACGTCGCGGTGATGGGCGCCTCCGGCTCGGGCAAGTCCACGCTGATGAACATCATCGGCTGCCTCGACGGGCCGACGACCGGGCGCTACCTGCTCGACGGCGTCGACGTCCGGCGGCTCGACGAACGGCGACAGGCCACCATCCGCAACCGCAAGATCGGGTTCATCTTCCAGTCGTTCAACCTCATCCCGCGCACCAGCGCGCAGAGCAACGTCGAGCTGCCGCTGGCCTACGCGGGGGTGAAGTCGGCCCAGCGGCGCCCCCGGGCCGCCGCGGCGCTCGAACGGGTCGGCCTCGGGGACCGTGGGCACCACCTGCCCTCGCAGCTGTCCGGCGGCCAGCAGCAGCGCGTCGCGATCGCGCGGGCGATCGCCACCAACCCGGTCCTGCTGCTGGCCGACGAGCCGACCGGCGCATTGGACAGCCGCAGCACCGAGGAGGTGCTGACGCTCTTCGAGGGGCTCAACAGGGCGGGCCGCACACTGGTGGTGATCACCCACGAGGAGGACGTCGCCGCGCACGCCCAGCGGGTGATCCGGATGCGCGACGGCCGGATCATCGCTGACGACCGCAACCGCACCGGCGCGTACGTCGCCGACGCGACGGAGGTGTCGCGGTGAACCTTCGCGAAACTCTGATGTTCGCCGTTCGCGGGGTACTGGCGAACAAGCTGCGTTCGGTGCTGACGATGTCGGGCATCTTCATCGGGGTCGCCGCCGTCATCATCCTCATCTCGGCGGGCACCGGGGCGAACAAGCAGATCACCGACAACATCACCGCGCTGGGCGCCAACACGCTGACGGTCACGCCGAACTCGACGACGGGGGGCACGCGCGGCGGCTCCGGCGCCGCTCGGGCGGGTGGCGGTTTCGGCGGGGGCGGCGCGGCGGCGCGCAGCAACAACTCCACCTCGAGCGTCAACAACGGCACACAGATCCGCCAGCCGCAGCTCACCCTGGACGACGCCGAGGCGCTCGTCGATCCCGTGCTCGCGCCCGACGTCGGCCTCGTCGCGCCGGTCGTGGCGGTCAGCTCGGTGACGGCCACGTACAACGGGGCGACGCACGCGGTCCAGACCTTCACCGGCACGAGCCCCAGCTACCTCACCATCAACACCAACACCGTCCAGGCGGGCACGACGCTCTCCGACTCCGACTACTCGGGCCACCGACGCGTCGCGCTGCTGGGCCCGACCGTGGCGGCGGACCTCGCAGGCGGCGACGGGCTGTCGATCGTGGGGCAGACCGTGCAGTTCAACGGCGTCTCGTACGAGGTCGTCGGGGTGCTCACGGCGAAGGGCAGCCAGGGGCCGCAGGACCGCGACGACCTGGTTATCGCGCCGCTGACCGCCGTGCAGGACACCCTGGCCAGCTACGGCACCCTGTCCAGCATCGCCGCGGAAGCCTCCACGGCCCAGCAGGTGAACCAGGCGCAGGCCGAGGTGTCCCAGATCCTCGTCTCCCGCCACCACGTCACCGCGGCCACGGCCGACTTCACGATCAACAACCCGAGCTCGATCCTGGACACCGTCAACACCGTCACCGGCATCTTCACGCTGCTGCTCGGCGGCGTCGCGGGCATCTCGCTGTTCGTCGGCGGGATCGGGGTCATGAACATCATGCTGGTGACCGTCACCGAGCGGACGCGGGAGATCGGCATCCGGAAGGCCATCGGGGCCCAGCGCGGCGCCATCGTCGGGCAGTTCCTGCTGGAGGCGGTCCTGCTGTCGTTGCTGGGCGGGATCCTCGGCGTGGTGGTCGGGGTGGCCGTGAGCCAGTTGAAGATCGGCACGTTCCAGCTGGTCGTCGCCCCCTACTCGATCGTGCTGGCCTTCGCGGTGTCCGTGGCCATCGGCCTGTTCTTCGGGTGGTACCCGGCGAACCGCGCCGCCTCGCTGCGTCCGATCGACGCTCTCCGCTACGAGTGACCGGAGTCTCGATGACCCTTCCGAGCGACGAGCTGCACGACGAAGCGCCCACCGAGACGATCCCGGTCGTCAGGGACGGGCTCGATGACTTCGACGACGATCTCTTCGACGACGGCGGGACGCGACCGAAACGGCGGAGCGCGATGACGGTCGCGCTGTTCATCGCGGTGCTCGTGGCGATCGGGTTCCTCGCGGGCGTGGTCGTCGGCCGGAACGGGAGCGCGTCGGACACACCTCAGCGGGGAGCGGGGACGGCGGTGAGCAGCAGCGCCAGGCCGCCGGGGAGCACCGGCGCCCTCGGGCGCATCGGCGGGTGATGGATCGGGTCAGCCTTCGCGGTAGAAGGCGGTCAGGCGCTCCGCCTCCGCCTCCACCTCCCGCCGGGTCGCGCGGGGGAGCGGGGTGAACGGGGTCGGCGTGACGTGGTCGTCCACGTAGCGCCACGTGCCCGCCACCTGGCCTGCTACGAGGAACGTGGGGATCGACTGCGGCATGGACGACGAGAACACCTTCTCGCGGTGGTCGGCAGGCACGATCCGGGCGCGCTTGGCGTGCCCCAGCAGCAGCAGCGCGTCGAACGTCGAGAGGAAGCGCACCGGGGCCGGGGTGTCGCCTTCGGGGCGGGGCGCGCCCGGCAGGTCCACGAGCTGCGCACCGTCGGGATCATGGAGCGTGCAGAGCTCGAGCCTGCGCAGCACCGCCTTGGTCTCGGTGACCGTCCAGCCCGCATACCGGGAGACGTCCGAAGGCGTCGCCGGACCGAACCCGGTCAAGTAGCGCGTGACCAGCAGCTCTTCGGCGGCGGCGAGGTCGGTCGGCGGCTGCGGCGGCACCCACTGCTCCGCGAGGCCGTAGACGTGCGCGCGGGGCGAATTCCACGTGCCCGCCGGTGGGACGCGCACGAGGTCGAGCCACAGCTGCACCCCGGGGAAGACGCCGGCGGCAAAGCCGTCGGCCACCAGCCCCGCCACGAGGTCGGCCTGCTTCCGGGGACCGTCGGCGAGGCGACGGCCGGTGGCCGCGGCTGCCGCCGCCATCTCCGCTTCGGTGACGCCGCGGCGCGAGCGCAGCCACCAGCGCCGCCGCGGGATCCGCACGGCCTCGTTCAACGGGCGGTAGTCCCGCGCCGCCACCATGTGGATCGTGCAGCGCATCACCCACGCTTGCACGACCTGCGCGTTGAGCAGGGCGTCGGTCAACTCGGCCCGGCGGAACCCCGTCAGCCGCGACCACAGCCCGACGTAGGCCGATGGCGAGTACTGGGTCTGCAGGCCGCCCAACCGCTCCACGGCCTCGACCGCCGTGAGCTCGGCCCGCTGCAGCAACAGCTGGCGGCCCAGCACCGCACGGTTGAGCTGCGGCCAGGTGAGGACCGGACCGGTCATGCCACCGCCAGGACCGAAAGCCTCCCCAGCACCTCGTCGGCCCCCAGCGCCTGCGCGACTGCGTGCAGGTCGGGGCTGCGGGTCGACCCGGTGATCGCCAGCCGCACGAGCTGGGAAGCCTCGCGGATCGACCCGTGGTAGGCGTCGGGGTCGGCCTTGTAGTCCTTGGGGCTGGCGGCAAACCCGTTGCGGACGCTCGCGGCACGGATCTGGTCGAACCACTCCCGCGGGTCGTCGAGATGACGGTAGGAGGCCACGAGGTCGCCGATGAACGCGCTGATCGCCGACACGTCGACCGCGGAGGCTTCGCCGATCCGCGCGTCCGAGGGCCCCTGCAGCCGCTCGAACAGCTGGGGGAAGAAAAATCCGTAGGCGCTGCGGAAGTCCGACCACTTGCGCAGGTCCTTGCGCGGGTTGGCCACCCCTTCGCGTTCGACGGCGAGGGCCCGCAACGCCAGGTCGGGCTCGGTGGCCAGCACCTCGGCGAGCTCGCGGTCGTAGGTGATCGCCCACTCCGCGACGATCGCCAGTACGACCTCGCCGGGGAGGGCGGCGATGTAGTCGGCGCTGATGTCTTCCAGCTTGACCAGGTCGACGAGCGGACCCGCCACCCCGCACTGGTCGAGCCGGATCGGCTCGGTCAGGGCCTGCTCCAGCGGCAGCTCGGCCAGTCGGCCGTTGGCCAGGCCGCGCAGGTAGTACTGGACGGCGGCCGACGGGTACCCCGCCGCGATGTAGTGCTCGACGCTCGCCTCCGGGTCCTTGCGCTTGGAGAGCTTGCGCTTCCCCCCGGAGATCTGCTTCATCAGCGGCGCGATGTGGGCGTAGGTGACGGGCTCGTGGCCGAGCGCGGCGAACAGCTGCTGGTGCAGCGGCACGGAGCTGATCCACTCTTCGCCCCTGATGACGAGCGTGACCCGCATGAGGTGGTCGTCGACGGCGTGCGCGAAGTGGTAGGTGGGCAGGCGCGGGCTCGCGTCGGACGACTTGAGGATCACCGCGTCGTTGCGGTTGGCCTCGTGGGAGAGCTCGCCGCGGATGGCGTCGGTGAAGCGCACCCGCGCGTTCGCCGCGGTCAGTTCGGGGGCGCGGAAGCGCACGACGTAGGCGTCGCCCGCGGCGAGCTTGGCCGCCACGTCCTCCGGCGCGGCGTCGCGCCACAGCGCCCACGTGCCGTAGTAGCCGGTGGGCAGCTTCGCCGCCTGCTGGCGCGCGGTGATCTCGGCGAGCTCCTCCTTCGTCGCGAAGCAGGGGTAGGCCTGACCGGTGCGTAGCAGCTCGCGCACGTAGGTGAGGTAGACCTGCTCACGGGCCGACTGGTGGTAGGGGCCGTAGGCGCCGTGCCCTTCCGCCTCGTCGGGCGGCAGGTCGAAGTAAGCGAAGGCCCGCGCGAACTGCTCCAGTGCGCCCGCGACTTCCCTGGCCTGGTCGGTGTCCTCCACCCGCAGGAGGTAGACCCCGCTGGAATGGGTGGCGACGTCGCGGTCGATGGTCGCGGTGTAGATGCCGCCGATGTGCACGAACCCGGTGGGCGAAGGGCCGAACCGGGTGACCGCCGCGCCCTCGGGCAGCTGGCGGGGCGGATAGCGCCGCTCCCAGTCCGCGGGTTCGGGCAGGTCGGCGGGGAAGAGGGAGTCGATGACAGCGCGGTCCAGCACGGTGGTCCACGGTAGCCGCCGGGCCGTGCGCGGAAACCGTCGCCATGGCGACGGTTTCCGCGCACGGCTCAGCCCGGGATGCGCTGCGTGCCGCTGTACACGTTCATCGACGTGCCGCGCAGGAAGCCGACCAGCGTCATGCCCAGCTCGACGGCCAGCTCCACCGCCAGCGACGAGGGCGCCGACACCGCCGCGAGCACCGGCACCCCGGCCATCCCGGCCTTCTGCACCAGCTCGAACGACGCGCGCCCCGACACCATCAGCACCGTGCCCTTCGCGGGCACGCGCCCGTCGAGCAGGGCCCAGCCCAGCACCTTGTCCACCGCGTTGTGCCGTCCGACGTCCTCCCGGACGACGAGCAGCTCGCCCTCCGCGGTGAACAGCCCGGCCGCGTGCAGCCCGCCGGTGGTCGCGAAGATCCGCTGGGCGGTGCGCAGGGCGTCGGGGAGCCCGCTCAGCAGGGCGGGCGTGACGGTGACAGGGTCGGCGCCGGGTGGGAACCGGGTGCGCAGCCGCACCGCGTCCAGTGCCGCTTTACCGCACACCCCGCACGACGACGTGGTGTAGAAGTTGCGCTCGATGCTCGCGTCGGGGGGTGCGACGCCGGGCGCCAGCGCGATGTCGAGCACGTTGTAGGTGTTCCGGCCCGTGTCGTCGACCGAGTCGCAGTAGCGCGCCGTCAACACTTCCGACGAACCGCCGACCACGCCCTCGGTGAGCAGGAACCCGTGCGCCAGCTCGACGTCGTGACCGGGGGTGCGCATGGTGACCGACAGCGCGCGCCCGTCGACCCGCAGCTCGAGGGGCTCCTCGCCCGCGAGCGAGTCCTGCACGCGGCGCCGTCCGTCGGCGTCGATGTGCAGCACGGGCCTGCGTGTGGTCAGGCGGCTCATGTCTCGAGACCTCCAACCCGATGCGCAGGACGTGACCGATCACTACCCTGGACGAGGTTAGTACCCACGCACGTCCGGAGGATGCAATGAAGCGTCGCCGCCCCCGCCACGTCAGGATCACCGAGCCGCTCGTCCGCGAGAACGGCGTGCTGCGACCCGCGAGCTGGGACGAGGCGCTCGACCGGGCGGCGGCAGGCTTCCGCGGGGTCGCGCCCGCAGCGTTCGGCATGTTCAGCTGCTCGAAGGCCACCAACGAGATGAACTTCACCGCGCAGAAGTTCACGCGCGTCGTGATGGGCAGCAACAACGTCGACTCCTGCAACCGCACTTGACACGCTCCCTCGGTCGTCGGTCTGACGGCGGTGTTCGGAGCGGGCGGCGGCACGTCGGCCTACGTCGAGGCGGAGCACGCCGACCTCCTCGTGCTGTGGGGCTCCAACGCGCGGGAGACCCACCCGATCTTCTTCCACCACGTGCTGCAGGGCATGCGCAACGGCGCCCGGATGTGGTCGGTCGACCCGCGGCGCACGTCCACGGCCCAGTGGGCCGACGGCTGGATCGGGCTGGACGTGGGCACCGACATCGCGCTGGCCAACGCGATCGGCCGGGAGATCATCCACGCGGGTCTGGTGAACGAGTCGTTCGTGCGCCGCGCCACCACGGGCTTCGCGGACTACCGCGCCACCGTCGAGCCCTACACGTTGGAACGCGCCCAGGAGATCACCGGCGTCGACGCCGGCCTGATCCGCGAGCTCGCGCACGCATACGCGGGCGCCGACCGCGCCCAGATCTGCTGGACGCTGGGCATCACCGAGCACCATAACGCCGCCGACTACGTGTTCGCGTTGATCAACCTTGCCCTGCTCACCGGGCACGTCGGGCGCTACGGCTCCGGCCTGGTGCCGCTGCGCGGGCAGAACAACGTGCAGGGCGGCGGTGACATGGGCGCCATCCCGGCGAAGCTGCCCGGCGGCTACGACCTGGGCGACGACGCGGCGCGCACCCGGTTCGAGCAGGCCTGGGGCGTGTCGATCGCGCCGAAGCCGGGCATGCACCTCTCGCAGATGTTCGACGCCATGAACGCAGGGACGCTGAAGGCGCTGTACTGCATCGGGGAGAACCCGGCCGAGTCCGAAGCCAACGCCACGCACGCCCGCCACCTGCTGGAGGGTCTGGACCACCTCGTCGTCCAGGACATCTTCCGCACCGCCACCGCCGATCTCGCCGACGTCGTCCTGCCCGCCTCCGCCGACTGGTGCGAGTACGAGGGCACGGTCACCAACTCCGAGCGGCGGGTGCAGCGCGTCCGCAAGGCCATCGACCCGCCCGGTCAGGCCCGCCCGGATACCCACATCATCTGCGCGATCGCGCAGCGCCTCGGCCACCCGTGGGGTCAGCCGAGCGCCGAGCAGGTGTGGGACGAGCTGCGGTCGCTGTCGCTGAACTGGCACCACGGCATGTCCTACCAGCGCCTCGACGCGCTGGGCGGGCTGCAGTGGCCCTGCCCGACCGAGGAGCACCCGGGCACGCCGATGCTGCACGCGCGGCTGTGGGCGTCCGACCCGGCCGCGCTCGGGAGGCCCGCGCCGTTCACGCCGGTGGAGCACGTGCCGCCGGTGGACACGCTCACCGCGGAGTTCCCGATCCGGCTCACGACCGTCCGCGTCTTGGACGCGTACAACTCGGGCGTGCAGACCGGGGGCTACGCCTCACCGCTGCGTCGGCGGGAGGCCTTGCGGATGGACGCGACGGACGGGGAACGGCTGGGGATCGCCGACGGCGAGCGCGTGCGGGTGACGTCGCGGCGGGGCTCGGTGGAGGCGCCGGTGGCGTTCGACCCTTCGCTGCGGCCAGGGCTGGCGTCGTTCACGCCGCACTTCTCCGAAGAGGTCGACATCAACGTCCTGACCAACGACGCGTGGGATCCGAAGTCGGGCACCTCGGAGTTCAAGGCGACGGCGGTCCGCGTGGAGAAGCTCCCCGCGGAGGCAGCGGGCCCGGTAAGGGCGGCGGGCTCGTGATGACCGCCGACGTGCTCTTTCCCGCGGAGGCGCCATTATGACCGGGAGGCGGTAGCGGTGGACCTGCGCCTGTCCAGCGCCGAACCCACCGACGCCGAGCGCCGCGCGGTCGACGACGCCTTCGGCGCACACCGCGCGCCGGACGACCGGCCCGGCGCCGACCGCCGCTTTCCCGACAGCGGGCACGCCGCCCGCGGTCGGCGGCACATCCTGCTTCCGGCACTGCACGCGGTGATGGCCGAGGTCGGCACGTTGTCGCCGGGCGCGCTCAACCACGTCGCGCGCACGCTCGCGGTGCCGCCCGCCGACGTCTACGGCGTCGCCACGTTCTACGCGATGTTCGCGACCGAGCCGCGGGCCCCGTACGTCGCGCACGTGTGTGACGACGTGGCGTGCGGCCCGTCCGGCGGCGAGGAGATCGCCGCCCGGCTGACCGAGGAGCTGGGGCCCGCAGGCGAGGGCAAGGAGGCGTGCTGGGTGCGCAGCCCCTGCCTGGGACTCTGCGAGCGGGCCCCTGCGGTGCTGCTGCAGCTCGCCGCTCAGCCCGACGTGAGCCTCGCTCCGGCGACCGCCCACGGCGTCCAGGACATGCTGCGCGCCGCGGCGGACCTCGCCGATGCGGAGGAAGGGCCGCTGACGTCGGGCGGCGCAGCGTCCGTGGCGAAGGCGGATGTGGCGATGGCGGATGTGGCGATGGCGGATGCGGCGCAGCCGTTCGATCTCGCCGCGGCGGCCGACCGCGCGTTCGCCGACAGCACCGTCAGCGCCCCGCAGACCCCCGATCCGACGCTGTGGCTGCTGCGCAGGGTCGGCGTCGCCGACCCGGCGAGCCTCGACGACTACCGCGCCCACGGCGGCTACGCGGCACTGCGCCGCGCGGTGCAGCTCGGCCCGGCCAGGGTGCTCACCGAGGTCACCGACGCCGCGCTGACCGGGCGGGGCGGGGCTGCGTTCCCGACCGGCCTCAAGTGGTCAGGGGTCGCCGCCGCGCCGCAGCGGCCGCACTACCTCGTGTGCAACGCCGACGAGTCCGAGCCCGGCACGTTCAAGGACCGGGTGCTGCTGGAGCACGATCCGTTCGGGCTCGTCGAGGCGATGACGATCACCGGGTACGCGACGGGGTGCGAGCGCGGCTACCTCTACATCCGCGGGGAGTACCCGCTGGCCACCCGCAGGGTCGAGCACGCGATCGCCGCGGCCCGGGTCCGCGGCTATCTCGGCCGGGACGTCATGGGTGCGGGCTTCGCGTTCGACATCGAGCTGCGGCGCGGCGCGGGTGCCTACATCTGCGGCGAGGAGACCGCACTGCTCAACTCCATTGAGGGATTTCGCGGGGAGCCGCGCAACAAGCCGCCGTTCCCCAGCGTCAGCGGCCTCTTCGGCAAGCCCACGGTGATCAACAACGTGGAGACCCTCTACAACGTCCTGCCGGTGCTCGACGTCGGCGGTCCGGCGTTCGCGCAGGTCGGCGGGGGCCGGTCGACGGGCACCAAGCTCTTCTGCGCAGCGGGCGCGATCGCTGCGCCCGGCGTCTACGAGGTGCCGTTCGGCACCACGCTGCGCGAGTTGCTCGCATTGGCCGGTGGTGTGACCGGGGAGCTGCGGGCGGTGCTGCTCGGCGGCGCGGCGGGCGGGTTCGTCCTGCCCGACCGGCTCGACGTCCCGCTCACCCTGGAGGGCACCAGGGAGATCGGGGCGACGCTGGGCTCGGGCGTCGTCTTCGCCCTCGACGCCGACGCCGACACGGCCGCGATGCTCCGGCGCATCGCGGCGTTCTTCCGCGACGAGTCGTGCGGTCAGTGCGTGCCCTGCCGGGTCGGCACTGTCCGGCAGGAGGAGGCGCTTGCCCGCCTCAGCCGCGGCGCCGCGCCGGGTCCGGAGCGGGCGTTGCTGGCGGATCTCGCGCGGGTCATGCAGGACGCGTCGATCTGCGGGCTGGGCCAGACCGCGCCCGCCGCGATCATGTCCGCGCTTCGACTGGGGTTGCTATGACGGGGACGCTATGACGGTGATGTTGGGCGCGATCGCCCGGATGCTCACGCTGACCGTCGACGGCACGCCGGTGCGCGTCCTCGAGGGCCGGACCATCCTCGACGCGCTGCGTGAACGCGACATCGAGACCCCGACCCTGTGCTGGGCGCCCAACCTCACCCCGATCAACGCGTGCCGGGTGTGCATGGTCGAGGTCGAGGGCTCCCGCGTGCTCGTGCCGTCGTGCGCGCGGAAGGTGGAGGACGGCATGGTGGTGCACACCGACTCGGAGAAGGTGCGCCACAGCCGTCGGATGGTGTTGGAGCTGCTCGCGTCCTCGGTCGACCTGAGCGAGGCGAGCGACGACGTGCAGCGGTGGATGCGCGAGTACGGCGTCGACGCCGACCGCTACGGACCGCCCGCGCCGGCCGCCGACGACCGGGAGACCCGCCACGCCGGGCACCACCCCGCGCCCGAGGGCACCACCGCGGAGACCGTGGCCCAGCCGGTGAAGGTGGACAACGACCTCTACGTGCGCGACTACGCCCGTTGCATCCTCTGCTACAAGTGCGTGAAGGCGTGCGGCACCGACGCGCAGTTCACGTTCGCGATCTCGGTGGCCGGGCGCGGGTTCGACGCGCGCATCGCCACCGAGCAGAACGTCGAGCTGCCCGACTCGGCGTGTGTGTACTGCGGCAACTGCGTCGGGGTCTGCCCGACGGGCGCGCTGAAGTCGGTGCGCGAGCACGAGCTGCGCGAGGCAGGGGAGTGGGAGCCTGCGGCGGAGACCGTCACCACCACGGTCTGCTCGTTCTGCGGCGTGGGCTGCAATCTGGAGCTGCACGTCCAGCAGGGGCAGATCGTGAACGTCACCAGCCCGGCCGACCACTCGGTGACCCACGGCCACCTGTGCATCAAGGGTCGCTTCGGGTTCCAGCACGTCCAGAACCTTCCCGGAACCTGAGTACGGCGAGAAAGCCCGGGACGGTGTCGGGCACGCCGGGACGCCGCAGGGGGATCGTCGTGATCGCGGCGTCGTTGTCGATCAGGGCGCGCTCCCAGCTGTCGGGCGGGAAGCAGTCGGCGAGCTCCGGCTCGCCGAAGGGGGACGGCCGCGGGATGCCTGTGGTGATCGCTCTCGCGAGCGGGCGCGGCATGCCGTGCGGCCCCGCGCCGAGGCTCTCCAGGTAGCCGATCAGCGGGCCGCGGTGGTTGGTCTCGGCGAGCAGGACCGTGCCGCGTACGCCGACCAGGTCGGCGACGTTCGCCGCCATGCGCCGCCGGGCGGACGCGTCGAGCACGTGCAGGACGCCGCGGACGAACACGTTCACCTCGCCGAACTCCGCGCGCAGCGCCAGGCCCGCCCCCGGCCGGGTCATGTCCAGCACGCGGAACTCGGCGCCGGGCGTCGGGCTCTCGCCGCGGGCCAGCTCGACGGCCAGCGGCGCGAGGTCCAGGCCGATCGCGCGCGGGAACCGCGTGGCCAACAGGCGGGTGAGCCTGCCGTTGCCGCATCCGATGTCGATGACGGGCAGCCGCGAATCGCCGAGTGCGGCGAGCAGCTCGACGTAGCGCAGGGCCTCCGTCGAGGCGCTCGCGTCCCACAGCACGTCGCCCTCGTCGCCGGTGGCGCTGACCTCCGACCAGAACCTGCTCCAGCTGGTGGGGGCGTCGCGCGGCGCTCGGAGGCTCAGCCTGATGACGTGTGCCAGGGTCAACGCCCGTCTCCACCACACGGCTGCCTCCGCGGCGAGGCTACGGCAGAAACAGCGCCGATAACACCGTCATCTCAGCGTTGTTGCCTGGGTCGGCATTCGGACGAAGGGCAGCATGGCCAGCATGTCGGCGGGAACGGCTTCGCCCCACAGGAAGCCCTGGCCGTAGCGACAGCCGAGCGCCTCCAGCTGCGCCGCCTCGGCGGCGGTCTGGACCCCCTCGGCGACGGCCGTCAGCCCGAACGCGTCGACGACGGCCAGCAGCGCAGCGGCCACCCGCCGACGGCTCGGGTCGGCGTCCAGCCCGGTGACCAGCGACCGATCGATCTTGATCACGTCGACGAGCCTGCGTCGGACGTACCCGAGGGAGGAGCAGCCCGCACCGAAGTCGTCGATCGCCACCCCGACCCCCGCGGCCTTCAGCGCGTCCATCGCCGCCATCGTCTGGGTGTCCTCGCCCATCATCTGGGTCGCGGTCACCTCCAGCAGCACCTCGTCCGTCCGGACCCCGCGGCGCACCAGACCGGCGATGACGTCGTCGGCGAAGCCCGGCGATCGGAACGTGATCGGCGAGATGTTCACGTGCGCGCGCAGCCGCGTCGCGTCCGAGGCCGTCGTTCGCCAGGCCGCGATCTGGGCTCCCACGGCGTCGAGCACCCAGTGGTCGACGGCCACGATCAGCCCGGTCTCCTCGGCGACGGGGATGACGTCGTCGGCCCGAAGCAGGCCGCGCACGGGATGTTGCCAGCGCACCAGCGCCTCCACCGCCGTGGTCCGGCCCGTCGCCAGCTCGACGATCGGCTGGTAGTGGACGCGGAGCTGACCCGAGGTCAGTGCGACGCGCAGCTCGTCGGCCAGCCGCACGCGCCGCAGCGCCGCCTTGTGCATCGTCGGCTCGTAGACCTGGACGTCGCCGCGCCCGCGGGCCTTGGCGACGTACATCGCGGTGTCGGCGTCCCGCAGCAGGACCTCCGCCGTGTCGCCGGGCGCCGCGAAGCGCACCCCGATGCTGGCGCTCACCCAGCACGTCCGGTCGCCTGCCGGCACCGGCGCGCTGAGCGTGACCATGATCCGGTCGGCGACGTCGAGCACCTGGTCGGCCGTCGCGTCGAGGATGACCAGCGCGAACTCGTCACCGCCGAGTCGGGCCACGGTGTCGGACTTCCTGGCCACCCCGCCGAGCCTGCTCGCCACCTCGACCAGCAACAGGTCGCCGACGGCGTGCCCGAAGCTGTCGTTGACCGCCTTGAACCCGTCGAGGTCGAGCACCAGCACCGAGGCCGGGTCTTCGTCCCGCTCGGCGCGGGCCATGGCCTGGGCGATGCGATCGGCCAACAGGTTCCGGTTGGCCAAGTTGGTCAGCGGGTCGTACATGGCGAGGCGCTCCAGTTGGCGCTGGGCCTCTTCCAGCTGGTGCGTCCGCTCCACCACCCGAGCTTCGAGATCGTCGTTGAGCGCCTCCAGTTCCTCGGCCAGCATGTTGATGCCGACGATCACGGCGTCGATCTCGTCGGCGGCGGGCGAGGGCGCCAACCGGGCCTCGAGCCTGCCCGACGCGAGCTGCACCACGTGCTCGACGAGCTGCTCGAGACGCGAGTCCGGCGAGTCAGGCGGCGGGATCGCCATCACGCAACCAGGCCAGAGCCAAGGGCTCGGACGTGAAGAACCGGGTCGGCACGGGGACGTAGCTGACGCCGAGCGCGAAGTTCGCGATCACGCGGTCCACGGCGGACCGGCCCAGCAAGGCGATCCGGGACGCCGAGCACTTGCGCGCGAAGACCTGGCGGGCCTCGCGCGTGAGCACCGCCGTGCCGGTCATCTCCACCAGCAGCGGCCGCTCCACGTCGCCGTTGAGCTCGTCGACCGCCATCATCGCCTCCGTGGCGAGGTGCGCGTCGATGCGCAGGCCCGCCGTCCAGCTCAGGCGGACGACATCCGTCGGGTCGACCCGCACCGACAG
>DASWUV010000186.1:0-15516 GCA_036401495.1 Pseudonocardia sp.
GGCGCAGCTGCCCATCGGCGGGACGGCGGTGGGCACCGGCCTGAACGCGCCGCCCGGATTCGCCGCGGCCGTGGTCGAGCGGCTGCGCGCCGCCACCGGGCTCGACGTCCTCACCGAGGCGCCCGACCACATCGAGGCCCAGGCGTCGCGCGACGGGCTCGTCGAGGCGTCCGGCGCCCTGCGCACTGTGGCCGTCTCGCTATACAAGATCGCCAACGACATCCGGTGGCTGGGCTCCGGCCCGCGCACGGGCTTGGCCGAGCTGCATCTGCCCGACCTCCAGCCCGGCAGCTCGATCATGCCGGGCAAGGTCAACCCGGTGATCTGCGAAGCGACGATGATGGTGGCCGCGCAGATCATCGGCAACGACGCGACCGTCGCGTTCTCCGGCACGCAGGGCAACCTGCAGATCAACGTGATGATGCCGGTGATGGCGCGCAACGTGCTGGAGTCCGCACGTCTTCTGGCGAACGTGGCACGGCTGCTGGCCGACAAGGTGGTCGAGGGGGCCGTGGCCGACGTCGAACGCACGCGGGAGTTCGCCGAGTCCAGCCCCGCCATCGTCACTCCGTTGAACCGCTACCTCGGCTACGAGGAGGCCGCGGCCGTCGCCAAGCAGTCACTCAAGGAGAAGCGGACGATCCGCGACGTCGTGCTCGAGCGTGGCCACGTCAAGGACGGGACGCTGACCGAGGATCAGCTCGACGCCGCGCTCGACGTGCTGGCGATGACGCGCGGCGGTCGCTGACCCGGAACCGGCATTCGGCGGGTGCGGTCGGCTATGGCGTGAGCGTCGAATACGTGGACTGAATCGTCATCGATGAGCCATTCCCGCTCGTCATTGAGGTCGCTACCCTCCTCTAACGGCCGACGTTCGTCTCGTGTTCATCCCCCGTCCCACTACCGATCTAGATCACCGTCACGCCCTGCTGTCAGCGTTTGGCCGCCTCGGCACCCACCCCTGGGCGCCCAAACACGAAAGGTCGAGCCGCGATGCGCAAGAAGATCATGGTTGCGGCGGTTGCGGCGGTGTCCGCACTCGCGCTCGCCGCGTGCGGCTCCGGCGGGTCGAGTTCGGCAGGCGGTGGTTCCGGCTCAGGCAAGGACTTCACCAAGGTCGCGTCGCTGCAGGACGCGGGCGGCATGGACGCGCTCGTCGCCGCAGCCAAGGCCGAGGGCACGCTGAACACGATCACGCTGCCCGCCAACTGGGCCAACTACGGCAACATCATGAAAGCGTTCACCGCCAAGTACGGCATCAAGATCAACGACGCGAACCCCGATGGTTCCAGCCAGGACGAGATCAACGCGATCAAGCAGCTCAAGGGCCAGGACCGCGCCCCCGACGTGCTCGACCTCGGCCAGTCGTTCGGGATCTCCGGCGCCAAGGACGGCCTGTTCGCCCCCTACAAGGTCGCCACGTGGGACAAGATCCCCGACGCCGCCAAGGACGCCGACGGCAAATGGTTCAGCGACTACGGCGGCTTCGTGTCCATCGGCTACGACCCCGCGAAGGTGCCGACGCCGCCGACGTCGTTCGCCGACCTGCTCAAGCCGCAGTACAAGAACCAGGTCGCGATCAACGGCAACCCCACGCAGGCAGGCGCCGCGTTCGCCGCGGTCTACGCGGCCGCGCTGGCCAACGGCGGGTCGTTCGACAACATCGCGCCGGGCATCGACTACTTCAAGAAGCTGAAGGCGGCGGGCAACTTCGTGCCGGTGACGGGCTCGCCCTCCACCGTGCAGAGCGGGCAGACCCCGATCCTGATCTGGTGGGACTACCTCCAGGAGTCCTCGGTGGCCAGCCAGCTGCCGAGCTGGAAGGTCGTCATCCCGAGCGACGCGAGCTACGCCGCCTACTACGCGCAGGCGATCAGCGCGACCGCCCCGCACCCGGCCGCGGCCCGGCTCTGGGAGGAGTACCTGTACTCGGTCGAGGGCCAGAACCTGTGGCTCAACGGCTCGGCGCGGCCGATCCAGCTCGACTCGCTGGTGAAGGACGGCACGGTCGACAAGGCGGCGTTCGCCAAGCTCCCGCCCGCGCCTCCGGGTGACGTCAAGTACCCGAGCGAAGCCCAGCAGACGGCGGCCAAGGCGGTCGTGTCGCAGCAGTGGGCCACGGCGACGGGCTGATGAGCGAAGACTTTGCCGGGTTCACGGGCTCAGCCGTACTGACACCGGGCAAAGTCCCGGCCCGACCGCGTGGACAGCGGTCGGGCCGGGCCCTGCTCGGGCTGCTGCCGTTCGCGATCTACACCGCGCTCTTCCTGGGCGCGCCGACCGTCGCGATCGCGGTCGGCGCGCTCACCGATCCCGAGACCGGGGCGTTCACGCACCGCAACCTGGGGATCGCGTTCTCCGGGATCTACGTGCAGGGGCTCGTCACGAGCCTCGAACTGTCCGTCCTCACCGCGGTCGTGCCAGCCGTGCTGGGTCTCGCTCTCGCGTACGCGGTGCAGACCAGCGGAAGCCCCGTGCTCCAGCGCGCGGTCTCGACGGCGTCGGGGGTCTTCGCCAACTTCGGCGGTGTTCCGCTCGCCTTCCTGTTCATCGCGACGCTGGGCAGCTCCGGCCTCGTCGTCGGGTGGCTCAAGGCGATCGGCTTCGACCCATACGACCACGGGTTCAGCCTCTACACCTTCCTCGGCATCGCGATCGTCTACCTGTACTTCCAGATCCCCCTGATGGTCTTGGTGATCACGCCCGCACTCGAGGGGCTGCGGCCCGCGTGGCGCGAGGCGGCCCACAACCTGGGCGCGAGCTCCTGGCAGTACTGGCGGCTCGTCGGCGGCCCGGTGCTCGCTCCGTCGTTCATCGGGGCGATCCTGCTGCTGTTCGGCGGCGCGTTCTCCGCGTACGCCACCGCGGAGGCGCTCACGAGCGGCAGCCTCGCCATCACGCCGATCCAGATCGGCTCGTTCCTCAACGGCAACGTGCTGTCCGGTCAGGAGAACGTCGGCATGGCGCTCGGCCTGGCCATGGTCGTGATCATCGCCGTGGTGATGGTGTTCTACGCGCTGCTGCAGCGGAGGGCGTCCCGATGGTTGCAGTAACGGCGACATCGTCGACGGCTGCTCCGGCGCGCGGCAGGACGAGGCGCGGCGGTGCGCGCTGGGGGCGTTGGGTCATCCTGCTCTTCGCAGCCGCCTACTTCCTGATCCCGCTGTACGCGGCGTTCGCGTTCGCGGTGTCCGGCCCGGACGGCGTCGGCGTCTTCACCGGCATCGGCGGCAAGGAAGGCTTCCTCGACGCGTTCAGCCTCTCGATGACGTTGGCGCTGATCACCCTGGTGATCACGCTCGTGCTGATGGTGCCGACGGCGATCTGGGTGCATCTGCGGCTGCCGCGGGTCCAGCGGTTGTTCGAGAGCATCACGATCCTGCCGATCGTCATCCCGCCGGTCGTGTTGATCGTCGGGGTACTGGAGGTCGCGCCGGGCACGTTGAAGGGCACGCCGATCCTGCTGGCCCTGCTCTACGCGGTGCTCGCGATGCCGTTCGCCTACCGGTCCCTCGACGCGGGGCTGCGGTCCATCCCGCTCACTACGCTGGTGGAGGCCTCGCGCTCGCTCGGCGGCGGCTGGACCACGACGATGGTCAGGGTGCTTCTGCCCAACCTGCGCTCGTCCCTGCTCTCGGCGACGGTGTTGACGGTCGCGCTGGTGCTGGGCGAGTACACGATGGCGACGCTGGACCAGTACGAGACGTTCCCGGTGTGGATCGTCGTGTTCGACCAGGACGACGCGCACGTGTCGGTGGCGGTGTCGCTGCTGTCGCTCGTCGCCACCTGGTTCCTGCTGCTGCTCATCTCGCTGATCGACACGCGGCGAGTGCGCCGCACGGGGGACTCATGACCACGGCCGACACCGAAACCACCGCGGCGACCCCGCAGGCGGCTGCGCCCGCGCACGCGGCCACCGGCACCGCCGTCCACCTGCGGAACCTGCACCGCAGCTTCGGTCCGACGAAGGCGTTGGACGGGCTGGACCTGCAGCTCGCGCCGGGTGAGCTGGTGGCCCTGCTCGGGCCCTCGGGCTGCGGCAAGACGACGGCGCTGCGGGTCCTCGCGGGCATGGAGACCATCGACTCCGGCGAGGTCCTCGTCGACGGGAAGGACATCTCCAGGGTGCCCGTCCGCAAGCGGGACATGGGCATGGTGTTCCAGAGCTACAGCCTGTTCCCGAACCTGTCCGCGCTGGAGAACGTGGCGTTCGGGCTGCGGGTGCGCGGGCGGGCCACGACGGAACGGCGTCAGCGCGCCGCCGAGCTGCTGGACATGGTGGGGCTCGCCGACCAGTCGGCGAAGTACCCCCACCAGATGTCGGGCGGCCAGCAGCAGCGGGTCGCACTGGCCAGGGCGTTGGCCATCGAGCCGCGCGTGCTGCTGCTGGACGAGCCGCTCTCCGCGCTGGACGCCAAGGTGCGCCTGCAGCTGCGCGAGCAGATCCGGCTGCTGCAGACGCAGCTCGGGACGACCACCCTGTTCGTCACCCACGACCAGGAGGAGGCGCTCTCGATGGCCGACCGCGTCGGGGTGATGCGCAGCGGCAGGCTGGAGCAGATCGCGGCGCCCTCCGAGCTGTACTCGCGGCCCGCGACGGCGTTCGTCGCGGAGTTCGTGGGCACGATGAACCGGATCCGCGGCGAGATCGCGCCCGGCGGCGTGCGCGTGCTCGGCACCGTGCTGTCGGACGTCGACACGGGCGGCCGCCCCGACGGCACTGCCGTCGACGTGCTCGCCCGACCCGAGGACCTGACGCTCACGGCCGCACCGCACGGGCACGGCATCGTCACGGTCATGACGTTCCTCGGCAGCATCACGCGGGTGACGGTCCGGCTGGAGAGCGACGTCTCGGTGCAGGTCGACCGGCCGAGCGTCGAAGCCGCGGCGCTGGCCGTCGGGGCCGCGGTCGAGGTCGCGGTCAGCGGCCGGGTGCTGATCGCGGATCCGGTGCAGTGACCCGCGTTCTCGTCGTCGGGGGCGGGATCGTCGGCACGACCCACGCGTGGGAGGCCGTGCAGCGTGGTCACGAGGTGGTGCAGCTGGAGCGCGAAGCCCAGGCGCGCGGCGCGACCGTGCGCAACTTCGGGCTCATCTGGGTGTCCGGGCGATCGGCGGCCGAGCTGCCCGCCGCGCTGCGCGCCCGCGAGCTGTGGGAGGTGATCGGCACCGAGGTGCCCGCGGTCGGCTTCCGGGCCAACGGCTCGCTGACCGTGATCCGGACCGCGGCAGAGCTCGCGGTGGCGAAGGAGGCGCTCGCCCGGCCCGACGCCGAGGCGCGCGGGTTCGCGCTCCTCGATCCGGATGCGGCGCGGGCGCGCAATCCCGCATTGCGCGGAGAGTTCCTGGCCGCGCTGTGGTGCCCGCGCGATGCGACCGTCGAGTCGCGCGTCGCGCTGCCGCCGATGCGCGCGCACCTGGAAGGCACCGGGCGCTACGCCTTCCGGTCCGGCTGCCACGTCGTCGACGCGGAAGCCACCGGTGCAGGCGTGACCCTCTATGACGACACCGGCGGGCGGCACACCGGCGACGTCGCCATCCTCTGCCCCGGCGCCACGGTGACGGGGCTGGCCCACCGGGTGGCGGGCCCGCTGCCGGTGCGACCGGTTCAGCTGCAGATGGCCGAGACCGCCCCGCTGGCCGAGCCGCTGCCGACCTCGCTCGCCGACGCCGACAGCTTCCGCTACTACCCCGCCTACGCCGGGCCTGCGTTGCAGCGGCTCCGCGCGGAGCAGCCGCAGGCGCCGGTCGCGGCGACCCACCGGATGCAGTTGCTCGCCGTGCAGCGCCTCGACGGCGGGCTGACCATCGGCGACACGCACGCCTACGCGGAGCCGTTCGCGTTCGCCGTCGACGAGGAGCCGTACCGCCACCTCGTCGACGTCGCCGAGGCGCTGCTGGGCCGTCCGCTGCCCCCGCTGCGGCGTCGGTGGTCGGGCGTCTACGCGCAGGCGACGGCGCCGGACGTGCTGATCCACCGCGCCGCGCCGGACCCGCGGCTGTGGGTCGTCACCGGGCCCGGCGGCCGCGGGATGACGCTGAGCCCGGCGCTGGCCGAGCAGACCGCCGACCTGATCGGCCTCTAGTTGTTGTCCGACGCCGAGGAGAGGAACCCCGTGGCGACGATCGAGCTGGCCTGCCTGGACATGGCGGGCACGACGGTGAGCGACGACGGCGTGGTGGAGCGGGCGTTCACCGCCGCTGCGGGCGAGGTGGGCCTCGAGCCCGGCACCCCGCCGTTCGTGAAGGCGATGACGGTCGTCCGGGAGACGATGGGCCAGGCCAAGATCGAGGTCTTCCGGCTCATCCTCGGCGACGAGGACACCGCGCAGCAGGCGAACGCGGCCTTCGAGCGGGCCTACGCCGACTTGCTGGCCTCCGGGGCCGTCCAGCCCCTCCCCGGTGCCGTCGAGGTGCTCGGCGCGCTGCGCGACGCGGGCGTGAAGGTGTGCCTGACCACCGGGTTCGCCCCGGCGACGCGCGACGCCCTGCTGGCGCACCTCGGGTGGAAGCCCCTGGTCGACCTGGCCCTGTCCCCCGCCGACGCGGGGCGCGGCCGTCCGTGGCCCGACATGATCCAGCTCGCCGCCCGCACCCTCGGGGTGCGTGACCCGGCCGCGGTCGCGGTGGTGGGCGACACCCCCAGCGACGTCAAGGCGGGGGTGGCCGCGGGCGCTGCGGTCGTCGCCGGGGTGCTCACCGGCACGGGTAGCCGCGAGGAGCTGGAGTCGGCGGGCGCGACGCATGTGCTGGCGACGATCGCGGAGCTGCCAGGGGTGTTGGGGCTCGCCGAGCACCCGTGATCGCCCTCCGCCGGTTCCGACGATCGCCGACAACGAGCGCACCGGCCCTGCCACACTGAGGCCATGACCTCCGACGGCCTGAACGCGCTCGGCCCGGTCTTCGCGGCCGACTCCCGGGTTCGGTTCGCCTACGTCTTCGGCTCGGTTGCCGCCGGAACGGCCCGGCCGGACAGCGACATCGACCTGGCCGTCTCCGTCGCACCGCGCGGCACCCTGCTGGACGACGCCCGGCTGAACGACGCACTGGCCATGGCGCTCGGCCGCGACGACGTCGACCTCGTCGTCCTCGAAGACGCGCCGCTGTGGCTCGCCTACCGCGTCGTCGGGGGCAGGCCGATCTACAGCCGGGACGCCGTGGCCCGCGTTCGGCACCGAGCCTGCGTCGAGCACGAGTTCCTCGACTTCAAGCCCTACCACGACGCCTACCTCGACGCGATGCACGAACGAGCCAGGTCAGGACGGCTCAGCCGTGGTTGACCGGCCGCGGCTCGACCAACTGATCACGCTGCTCGCGGGCTACGTCCGCATCCTCCGGCAGGCCGAGCGCGTCTACGAGATCATCGGTACGCGGCTTGCCGACTTCGACCGGTTCGCCGAGCAGATCGCCGCCTACGCCGACCGGGCCTGACCGGCGCGGGTGAACCGGGCGCCCCAGTCCCCGATCAGCTCCCTCAGCTCCGGCGGCGTGCGCACCTCGAACTCCGCGTCCACCAGGCCGAGGGCCATCGCGGGCCAGGCGAGCACGTCCGCCGTCATGCGCGCTACGCAGCGGCCGTCGCCGGTGTCGGTGATCTCGGCCCACCGGCCCAACTGGGGCCGGACCCGCTCGGCAGGGGCGTGCACCAGCACCTCCACCTGGTAGGACGTCGGCATGTTCCGGATGCCTTTCCGCACGAACTCGGCGGCGTCGGACGTCGGAAGGGCGCGGGGACGGAAGCGGGCGCCCGTGCGGCGCGGCCCCTGCATCCGGTCGAGGCGGAAGCTGCGCCAGCCGTGGCGGTGCAGGTCGTAGGCCACCAGGTACCACCGCCTGCCGAGGGGCACGAGCCGGTGCGGCTCCACCAGCCGGGCGGCCCTTTCGCCCGCCTGGGTGGTGTAGTCGAACTCGACGCGCTCGTCGTCGCGGCAGGCCTGGGCCAGCGTCGTGAGGGTGTCGGCGTCCAGCGGCGCACCGGCGTTCCAGACGGCGGCCACGGTGACCGCCTGCAACGCCTCCACCCGCCTGCGCAGCCGCGGCGGCATCACCTGCACCACCTTGGTCAACGCCCGGAGCGCAGGCTCCTCCAACCCCGGCACCGCGCCCTGCGCCGCCGCCTGCATCCCGACGGCCAGTGCGACGGCCTCCTCGTCGTCGACGACGAGCGGGGGCAGCGCGGCACCGGGTGCCAGCTGGTAGCCACCCTCGACGCCACGGTGGGCGTCGACGGGGTAGCCGAGCTCGCGCAGCCGGTCGACGTCGCGCCGCAGCGTCCGCGGCGAGACGCTGAGCCGATCGGCCAGCTCGGGTCCCGGCCAGAAGCGGTGGGTCTGCAGGAGCGACAGCAGCCGCAGCGTCCGCGAGCTCGTGTTCGCCATTTTTCCAGTGTCGCGTAATTGCGGTCAGGAAGTGACCGCTGCGGCTCCTAGATTCCTCTCATGACAGAGCGCGATGACCTTCTCGAGTCCCTCGCCGCCCACCGCGGCTTCCTGCGGCACACCGTTGCGGGCCTCACCGACGAGCAGGCCCGCAAGCACCTCACGGTCAGCGAGCTGACCCTCGGGGGCCTGGTCAAGCACGTGGCCAAGATCGAGAAGGGCTGGGCCGACTTCATCGTCGACGGCCCGAAGACGATGGAGGTGACGGAGGACACCTACGCCGAGCACGCCGACGGGTTCGTGCTGCGGGAGGACGAGACGCTGGCCGGGGTGCTCGCGGCGTATGCGGAGATCGCCGAGCGCACGGACGAGCTGGTCCGCACCTGGGACCTCGACGCCGTCCACCCGCTCCCCGAGGCGCCGTGGTTCCCGCCGAACGCCACCCGCTCGGCGCGCCGGGTGTTCGTGCACATCGTGGCCGAGACCGCGCAGCACTCGGGCCACGCCGACATCCTCCGCGAGACGCTCGACGGCCAGAAGACGATGGGGTGAGCAGCGTGACCGAGAAAGACCAGATCCTGGGCAGGCTGGCGCGGCACCGGCAGGTGCTCCGGGCGACGCTGGCGGACGTCAGCGACGAGCAGGCGCTCGCCCGTCCGACGGTCAGCGCGCTGTGTCTCGGCGGCATCCTCAAACACGTCACCTACGGCGAGAACGGGTGGATCGACTTCGTGGTCGACGGCAAGAAGACCGACGACCTCGACCGGTACGCCGCGAGCTTCCGCGTGGAGCCGGGAGAGTCGGTGTCGAGTCTGCTGGCCGAGTACGCGCGGGCGGCGCGGCGCACGGAGGAGGTCGTCGCGGCGCTGCCCGACCTCGACGTTGCCCACCGCCTGCCCGATGCGCCGTGGTACCCGCCCGACGCCGAGTACTCGGCCCGCGAGGTGCTCCTACACATCCTGGCCGAGACCGCCCAGCACGCGGGCCACGCGGACATCATCAAGGAGACGCTCGGCACGACGTGAGACCGGCACGCCACACCGCGGCCCGGGGGGTGCCGTCGGTGGGGCGGTCGGGGGGCGGGGCGGGGTGCGAGGATCGGACCGTGTTGTTCGCCGAGGTCGTTGCCGCGTCCGCCGCCGTCGGGGCCACTGCGTCCCGCACGGCCAAGGCGGCCACGCTGGCGAAACTGCTCCGCAGTGCCGAGCCGGAGGAGATCGGGCCCGCTACGGCGTGGCTCTCGGGCGAGGCTCGGCAGGGCCGCATCGGCACGGGATGGCGCACCCTCTCCGCCCTCGACGCTCCCCCGGCCGCTGCGCCGACGCTCACGGTCGTCGGCGTCGACGCCGCCCTCGACGCGCTCGCCGCCACCGCGGGCGCGGGCTCCACGAAGCGGCGGGCCGAGCTCCTGAGCGGTCTTTTCGGCGCGGCGACGCACGACGAGCAGCGGTTCCTCACCGCGTTGCTCGGCGGCGAGCTGCGCCACGGCGCCTTGGAGGGCGTCATGTTGGAGGCGGTCGCGCAGGCGGCGGACGTGCCCGCCACGACTGTCCGCCGCGCCTTCATGCTGTCGGGCCGCCTCCCGGAGACCGCGCGCCTCGCCCTCGACGGCGGTGCGCCCGCGCTCGCGGCAGTAGGACTGCAGGTCGGGCGACCGGTCCGGCCGATGTTGGCGTCGCCGGGCGACTCGCTCGACGCCGCGCTCGCCGCGCTGGGCGCGGAGGTCACCGTCGAGTTCAAGCTCGACGGCGCCCGGATCCAGGTGCACCGCGACGGCGACGACGTCCACGTCTGGACGCGCACCCTGCGCGAGATCACCGCGGCGACGCCGGAGATCGTCGAGCTGGTGCGGGCCCTGCCCGGCCACGCGCTCGTCCTCGACGGCGAGACGCTCGCGCTCGACGACGACGGCCGTCCCCGCGCGTTCCAGGACACGATGAGCCGCTTCGGCAGCGACGGGAGCGCGGAGGTGCTGCTCTCGCCGTTCTTCTTCGACCTCCTGCACCTCGACGGCACCGACCTGATCGACCAGCCGCTCTCCGCCCGACTCGACGCGCTGGCCGGACTGCTCGCCGACCATCCGCCGCTGCGCATGCCCGGCGTCCGCCGCCCCACACCGGAGGCGGCCGCCGCGGTCCTCGACGATGCGCTGGGCGCCGGGCACGAGGGCGTGGTCGTCAAGGCGCTCGACGCCCCGTACGCGGCGGGGCGGCGCGGCAAGGCGTGGCAGAAGGTGAAGCCCGTGCACACGCTCGACCTCGTCGTACTCGGCGCGGAGTGGGGCTACGGGCGGCGCACCGGCTCGCTGTCCAACATCCACCTGGGCGCCCGCGACCCGGACGGCGGCGACCCGATCATGGTCGGCAAGACGTTCAAAGGCATGACCGACGAACTGCTGGCCTGGCAGACCGCCACCTTCCCCAGCCTGGTCCGTGAGGAACACGGGCATGCCGTGTTGCTGCGGCCGGAGCTGGTGGTCGAGATCGCGCTCGACGGAGCCCAGCGCAGCCCGCGCTACCCCGGCGGCCTCGCGCTGCGCTTCGCCCGGGTGGTGCGCTACCGGCCCGACAAGACCCCCGCCGAGGCCGACACGATCGACGCGGTCCGCGCCCTGCTCCGCGAGTAACCCAGCCCGACCCGTCGACGCGAAGGCCGCAAAGGGGCAGGCCTGCGGGTAGAGTTCCTACACCGTGCGCTTCCTCGACGGTCAGGCCCCGCAGCACGACCTCACCTACGACGACGTGTTCCTCGTCCCCGCGCGGTCGAGCGTGGCGTCGCGGTTCGACGTCGACCTGACCAGCCCCGACCCGTCGGGCGCGACCGTGCCGGTCGTCGCGGCCAACATGACGGCCGTCGCCGGGCGGCGGATGGCGGAGACGCTGGCCCGGCGGGGGGCGCTGACCGTGCTGCCCCAGGATGTCGCGTCCGATGCGATGGCCGACATCGTCGGGTGGATCAAGTCCAGGCACGTCGTCTGGGACACCCCGCTCACGCTCGGCCCCGGCGACGCGGTGGCCGAGGCGCTGTCGCTGCTGCCGAAGCGCGCGCACGGCACGGTCGTCGTCGTGGACGACGGCGGTCGACCGATCGGCACCGTCGACGAGGCCGCGTGCACCGGCGTCGACCGCTTCACCCGTCTCGCGGACGTACTGGACCCGGCCACGGTCGAACTGCCGCTCGACACGCCGCCCCGCGAGGTGTTCGAGGCGTTGGGCGGGCGCGGCACAGCGCTCGGGCTCGATGCCGACGGCAGGCTGGCCGGGCTGCTCACCGCACTCGGTGCGCTCCGCGCCGGGATCTACGCCCCCGCCCTCGACCCGACCGGACGGTTGCGCACCGCGGCGGCCGTCGGGATCAACGGCGACGTGGCGGTGAAGGCGAAGGCGCTGCTCGACGCGGGGGTGGACGTGCTGGTCGTCGACACCGCCCACGGGCACCAGGACAAGATGCTCGACGCCCTGACCGCCGTCCGCGCGGTCGCGGGCCCCGACGTCCCGGTGGCGGCGGGCAACGTCGTCACCGCGCAGGGGGTGCGCGACCTCGTCGCCGCGGGCGCGGACATCGTGAAGGTCGGCGTCGGGCCCGGCGCGATGTGCACGACGCGGATGATGACCGGGGTGGGCAGGCCCCAGTTCTCGGCCGTGGCCGAGTGTGCGGCGGCCGCGCGCGAACTGGACGTGCACGTGTGGGCCGACGGCGGTGTCCGGCATCCCCGCGACGTAGCGCTGGCACTGGCCGCAGGCGCCTCGGCGGTGATGATCGGCTCGTGGCTGGCGGGTACCTACGAGTCGCCCGGCGACCTGCTGCGCGACGAGGCGGGCCGCCCCTACAAGGAGTCCTTCGGCATGGCCAGCAAGCGTGCGGTCAGCGCGCGCACGCGCGGCGACGGCGGGTTCGACCGCGCGCGCAAGGCGCTCTTCGAGGAAGGCATCTCGTCGAGCAGGCAGCTGCTGGACCCGCAACGGCCCGGCGTGGAGGACGTGCTGGACGAGATCTGCGCGGGGGTGCGCAGCGCGGCCACCTACGTCGGCGCCCGGAACGTCGGCGAGCTGGCCGAACGCGCGATCGTGGGCACCCAGACCACCGCGGGGTTCGCGGAGGGCACTCCGCACGGTCTGTGACCCGCCCAGCAGGCCATCCACGCAGCTCGCACACACCAGAGGGGGCCCGCACACACGGCCCAACGTGTGTGCGGGCCCCCGAGGGTGTGTGCGGGCGTCAGACCGCGGGGCCCTCCAGCATCTCCGTGACCAGCGCGGCGATCGGGCTGCGCTCGCTGCGGGTGAGCGTCACGTGCGCGAACAACGGGTGGCCCTTCAGCTTCTCGATCACCGCGGCGACACCGTCATGCCGACCGACCCGCAGGTTGTCCCGCTGCGCCACGTCGTGGGTGAGCACGACCCTGCTCGCCGTGCCCAGCCGCGACAACACCGTGAGCAGCACGTTGCGCTCCAGCGACTGGGCCTCGTCGACGATCACGAAGCTGTCGTGCAGCGAACGACCGCGGATGTGGGTGAGCGGAAGAACCTCCAGCATCCCGCGCTGGAGGATCTCGTCGATCACGTTCGGGCTGACCACGGCGCCGAGGGTGTCGAACACCGCCTGGGCCCACGGCGCCATCTTCTCGCTCTCGCTGCCGGGCAGGTAGCCCAGCTCCTGCCCGCCGACGGCGTAGAGCGGGCGGAAGACGACGACCTTGCGGTGCTGCTGGCGTTCCATCACCGCTTCGAGCCCGGCGCACAGCGCGAGCGCCGACTTGCCGGTGCCCGCCCGGCCGCCGAGGGAGACGATGCCGATGTCGGGATCCAGCAGCAGGTCCAACGCCACCCGCTGCTCGGCCGAACGTCCGTGTAGCCCGAACGCCTCACGGTCGCCGCGCACCATCCGCACGCGCTTGTCGGCGGTGACGCGGCCCAGTGCGGCCGATCCTCCGCCCGTGAGCCGCAGCCCCGTGTGGCAGGGCAGCTCGCGGGCGGCGTCGATGTCGACGACGCCGTCGCGGAAGAGCGCGTCGATCTCGGACGAGTCCGCAGGCAGGTCGGCCATCCCCGTCCAGCCGGTCGGGACGACGTCGAGCGCGCGGTACTCGTCCGCCGTGAGCCCGACGGCGGCCGCTTTCACCCGCAGCGGCATGTCCTTCGTGACCAGCACGACCTCACCCAGCCCTGCGGCCTTGCGCTCGGCAGCCAGGTTGAGCGCGCAGGCCAGGATGCGGGAGTCGTTGGAGTCGGTGCGGAAGCCCGCGGGGAGCACCTCCGGGTCGGTGTGGTTGAGCTCGACGTGCAGCGTGCCGCCTGCGTCCCCGATGGGGACGGGTGCGTCCAGGCGGCCGTACCGGATGCGCAGGTCGTCGAGCGTGCGCAGCGCCGTGCGGGCGAACCACCCCAGCTCCGGGTGGTGCCGCTTGCCCTCCAGCTCAGAGATCACCACCAACGGCAGGACGACCTCGTGCTCGTCGAACCGGGTCAGCGACCACGGGTCGGACAGCAGCACGGAGGTGTCGAGCACGTAGCAGCGCGGGGATTCCGAACCTTGCGGAACAGCAGCAGGGTCGATCACGGGTGCTCCCTCGTGAGCGCGGCACCACGCTCACTTTCCGGTGGGCCGGCCTGCCCTGACCCGGACCTCCGCGACAAACCGCGCCGCGGACGCCCGCAAGGGCCGGTTGCCGGCCCTCTCGGGGTGTGTGACACCACGCCAGGGCCTCCCGGACGGTTCCGCATCGGGTACGGCGCCGCCGAGGAGAACGCTACCGGCGGTCACCCGGGTGCGGTCAACTGCAACGCCGTGTCGTCGCCGTGTCGCGCTGGGAGATTTAACACAACGGCCTACCGCTCGTCGCCGTCCGATTACCGTTCGTCGCCACTTCGGCCACTGGCGTGACACGTTCGGCGGTCAGCTCATGGCGGAGGTCCGATGGTGTCAAGGGCTCATTCAGCAACCGGCGCAACCGCTCGGCACCCGGTCGGGCGTCCCACCATCGGCTGACGAGCGCGGGGCCGGCCACCGACGCGGCGGTGTAGGCGCGCCAGAGCGGATGACGCAAGAACTGCAGCACCTGAGCCACACGCCGCTCATCCAGGAGCGCCCACCGTCGCAGGTGCGCGCCGACGTCCGCGGAGGACGCGGCCTGGCTATGCGCCATCAGGGCGGCGTCCAACCGCACCGGCGCCAGCCGGGCCGTGGCGACGGTGACCTGCTCGGCGAGCGCGCCGTCGCAGGCCACCCCGACGGAGGCCAGCACATCCTGGAGCCACCGGCCCCACCCCGGCCCGACGACCGCGCGCAGCCCGATCTCGGCCGCGCCTTCGGCCAGGGCGCTCTGGGGCGAGCCGGTGAGCACGGCGCCGTGCTCCACCCATCCCCGCGCCACGAGCCCGGCCTCCTTGCTGCAGCGCTCCGTGTGGTGGCCGGGGTAGACCTCGTGCGCGACGAGGCGGGCCAACCGGGCAGGCGTGACGCCGCCGTCGACATTGATCGTGACGACCGACCGGTAGCCCCCCGCGTAGTGGTGCAGTGCGCCCCATGGCGCGTTGCCGACCAGCCGGTAGCCGACGGTCTCGCCCGCGGGCAGGCCGACCACCGCGCTCGTCCGCTCCCGCAGTGCGTCCGACAGCGCACGCACGGCCACCCCGAGCCGCCCCGGCGGCACCGGCTCCCGCGCGCGGTAGGCGCCCAGGCGGTCAGCCAGCGGCGCCGACCCGGGAAGCAGCGCGCCCAGTTCGCGGTGGGCGGCCAGGTAGTCGTCCTCGTCGCCCTGGCCGATCCGCAGGTCGAAGGTCGCGAGTGCCTCGTCGACGAAGCCGAGGCGCTGGCCCGCCAACCGTCGTGCGGTCGCCTCCAGCGCCCGCACCTGGCCGATGAGGAACCCGGCCCGCTCGACCGGAAGGCCACCCGGCAGCGCGCCGAGCAGCCTGCCCGCCTCACGGACGAGCGCGGCGGCCGAGCGCGGCGCAGACGGCTCGCGCCGGACGGCGGCCAGGGTGCCCGGCAGATGCCGGTCGAGCGCAGCGGCGATGTCCAGGTAGGTGCGCGCCCCCTCCTCGTCGGGCATCGTCATGTCCGGCACGGTAACCCCCTCTCGGCAGGTGCTCACGCAGTGTGTACCGGCGAAAGGATTCGGCTCGAATCGGGTGAC
>DASWUV010000187.1:0-2648 GCA_036401495.1 Pseudonocardia sp.
CGGGTTCAAATCCCGGAGCCTCCGCGCAGGCGCAGCCAGCCGGGCTGAGCCATAACTGAAGATCAAGCGCCCGTAGCTCAACGGATAGAGCATCTGACTACGGATCAGAAGGTTGGGGGTTCGAATCCCTTCGGGCGCACATAGTCTGAACAGCCACAACGGTGACTCGAAGATCGAGTCACCCGTTTGCTGTCCAGACCATCCGTCGCCAGGTTAAGCCGAGCACCCGGGCGAGCTATGCCCTGCTGATCGACGAGTTCATCCTCGCGCAGCTCGGCCCCCGCAGTTCGGTCGCCCGGATCGATCCGTTCGCCCATCGTCGTGAGCCAATTGTCGACGTCCTCAATGCTGGTCACCTGCCAGGTCTGCAGGAAGCACACGCCGCCTGCGTCGGAGGTGCGCGGTTGCCCGTGGGGTCTTCACGCTGCGCGTCCCGTCAGGGTGGGTGTGGCGAAGAAGTCGATCAGTGCGCCGGCCAGTTGGGCGGGTTGCTCTTCGGCCGGGTAGTGGCCACATCGATCGAGAACGAGGGAGCGGGGATCGGCGCCATGGCGGCGCAGGCTGTCGGCGACCAGATCGCCAAGTCGTTGCTTTCCGCCGATCGCGAGCAGTGGACAGTCAGGCGGCGGCAGCGCGGCCAGTCCCTCGGTGTCCTCGTCCAGCGTGCGGTAGTACTCGAAGCCTGCACCCATGGCGCCTGCCGCGGAGTAGCACCGGGTGTACTCGTCGACGTCGGACGGCTCGATCGCGGTGGGGCTGTAGGCGTGCTCCCGGTAGAAGTAGGAGAGGAACTCACGCTCGCGCCCCGCGACGAGTCGTTCGGGAACGTCTCGGATTGTGCAGAAACTCATCCACCAGGCGTGCTGCTGTCCGCGGCGGATGTCGGCGAGTTCGACCAGCCCGTAACCGGGCAGGACCGTCTCGACCGCGGCGTAGTGGGAGACCAGTTCCGGTCGGCCTGCGGCGAGGACATAACCGACTGCGCCACCCCAGTCGTGGCCTGCGACGCGGGCGGGGCTGCCGAGCTGTTCGATGACCGCGGCGACATCGGCGGCGACGGTGTGCTTCTCGTATCCGGTCGTCGGCCGGTCCGAATCCCCGCAGCCGCGCAGGTCCACCGCGGCAATGCGATAGCGGTCGGCGAGCAGCGGAACCACGCGTCGCCAGGCGTAGCTCGTCTGCGGCCATCCATGCAACAGGACCACCAGCGGGCCCTCACCCGCCACACGCATGTGCAGCGTCATGTCGTTGACGGTGAGCCGCTCGCTTCGCCAGCCGGGCCCCTCCGGCAGCGGCAGGGTCATCGTGGTGAGCTCCTTCGCGGTGGTCGGATCACTGCTCAACGCCAGGCTATTTCGTTATGCTAGGGTATCGAAATGTCGAGCGGCAAGCGCGCCGTGCAGGACCGGCAGCCGACAGCAGTGGAATATGGGTCTGTTGGGGTCGCACGGCGTGCCGGGCGCCCGCGAGATCCACGGCTCGACGCCGCCATCCTGGGCGCAACGCGATCCCTGCTCGCCGAGATGGGCTACGCAGCCATGTCCCTCGAATCCGTCGCGGCCGCCGCGGGCACGAGCCTGCCGAGCGTGCGTCGCCGCTACCGGTCCAAGTCCGACCTGGTGACGACGGCGATCGACTCGCTGCGGATCGCCGAGCTACCGACGCCGTCGGGTGACCCCCGCGCTGACGCGCTCACGGTGCTGCGCGACCTCAACCACGCCCTGCTGCACAACAACGCGATGACGCTGGTCGGCTCCCTGCTCGCCGAACAAGCCCGACATCCGGACCTGCTCCAGGCCTATCGCGACCGACTGGTCGACTCACGTCGCGCAGCGCTGCGCCGCGCCCTCGAAGAGGGCATCCGAACGGGCCAACTGCCCACCGATCTCGACCTCGACGCCGCCACCAGCATGCTGTGCGGCGCCCTCTACGGCCAGTACCTGACCACGGCAGGCCTCGACGCCGACTGGGCCGACCGTGTACTTGAGGTCCTCTGGCCTGTGACGGTGTCTGGTCGGTCTCGGTGACGGCGTCCTACCGGCGATCGTCGGGCCGGGCGCTGCCCGGCATCCTCCGGCGTCGGCTCCCTGGACACCTCGCAGGCGGTGTAGGTCGACACGATGGGGCATTGATGGCCTGGAGTACGGGAGCACCGCGCCGTCGAGCGCGCGGGCGCCGGGTAGCGGGACATGCATAACGGGAGGCGCCATGCCGGTTGTACGGATCTCCAAGGGCAGCTTCGACCTCGCCCGGCTCGCCGATGTCGAAGCGTTGCTCGCCGACAGCGAGAACGCGCTGCGCGGGCCACTGCAGGAGTTGCACGGTCTCCTGCACTACTACGTGGGCATCGACCGTCGGCAAGGGCAGGTGACCAACGTCAGCGTGTGGCGCTCCCTCGAAGACGCACATCAGATGGACACGCTGCAGCCGATGCTCGCCCAGCGTCCGCTGCTGGAAGGGGCGGGAGTGGCCTTCGAGTTGATCACTAACCACGAGGTGCTCTGGGACATCACACCTTGACGCGGGCCTCATGGAGGCAGGAGCGGGCGGGACGAGTTTGCCAACGGTAGGGGGCCTGGCCGCCACCCGACGCCGTACGCCCCCGGTGGCCGTTCCCGAAGAGGGCGCCGTTCGTTTCAGGGTCTCCG
>DASWUV010000188.1:0-6458 GCA_036401495.1 Pseudonocardia sp.
CTGTCGGCGGGGGTGCGTCGGGACCTGAGGTTGCGGCGCGAGCGGCGGCTCAGCAACGGTGTGGTCCAGGCCACCTACGAGGTGATCGGGCCAGTACAGCCGTAGGCAGTGGCTTGCTGTTGCAGCAGCAGTTCACCCGAGCGGGCCGGGCGGTCAGTGCCCCCGGTGGGCCTCGAACCCTTTTGGGGGGATTCAGTCCCCCGGCGTAATATGCCGCTGAACTACCGTTACACGCCCTCCGCGATCACAGCGTCGTCAACTTTGGCGCGTACTCGGCGCGCGGGCGACCGGTGCACAGACGTGCGTCAGCATCCTGACGACATCGAGTAACGACGCAGTAGCGATGTGCGACTACACCATCGTCCCGAACTCGTACGGCAGCAGGGGCGCGCGGAGTCGCTGGTATGAGCGGTCGGGACCGTAGCAAGCCGCAGGGACGGGTGAGCCGTACCAGTTTGTCGCCCTGATTCAGGGCGGGCTCATAACGTCGAACGTGTAGGAGAAAGTAATTTGCCCGGCGGTACGAAGTGGTACGAGCGGCCAGCGGGAAAATGGGTCACAGGCGCAGCGGCATGGGTGATCGGCGTAGCTGCGGGCGTGCAGCAATTTGTTCAGTCGGCCGTGTCGGGCCCGAGCAGCTACGCATACTTCTTCGGAGTGTTTGCTATAGTTGTTGGTTTCGTGGTAGTAGCGTACGCGTTTCGAAGCACTCCGGCGGGGACGATCGCACAGTACCTGCTCGTTCTCATTTCAATTGTCCCGCTTTTGCTAGGCAGCATCATTGTGGGATACCAACTCGCCGCAGACCGGAGGCCGCCGCCCTCTACACCGGGCGTCGCGGTATCGATAACCTCGCCCGTCATGGATGCTCGAGTCGGCCACACAATTCAAGTCGACGGTGTCGTTGTCAACCTTCCTGCCGATAAACAAATCTGGATTGCGGCAACGGGACGGATGGACGGGGACCTTCAGGTGCCCTATCAGTTCTATGTGCAGCCAGGGCCCTGCATATACGCAAACAATGGGTTCTCATGTCCCGGGATTAACGTGGGGATTGAAAGCGATACAAGCAGATACGAACTTATACCGATTGTTGCGGATAAGGCGCAAGAGAAGGCATTTGAAGAGTGTCTGAAAGATCTGCCGCATCAACTTGGATGCGCGCCTGTGCGACCGGATGGCGCTCAACTCGGTTCCGGGGTCTTTGTTCAGCGACAGTAGGCCGAGCTGACGCTGTCGTCGTGGTCTAACAACATCCAGGGCGCACACTGGGCGATCGACGCGCCGCAGTGGCCACCTCCTCCACGCTACCGTTCCGCTCGCCGTCGGATCGACGCGGTGCTTGGCGAGTCCTGACTTGGGCACGTATTGGGCACAGACGACCGGTGAGAGCGGGAGTCAGCCGGACACAGCCGCACTGACCAAGATCACTAGAAGTCTCGATCGTCGCAGCTCAGAGGCCATCTCGGCACCAGGGAAGCGGGTGCCCCCGGTGGGACTCGAACCCACACTCGAACCCTTTTAAGGGGCTTGCCTCTGCCGGTTGGGCTACGGGGGCGCGCGGCAAGCCTACGACCCTCGCGGAAAGCGGACAGGAAGTGGCCGCAACGCGCGGCACACTCCACCCATGACACTGCGCGGACTCACCACCATCAGCTTCTTCGCCGCCGACCTCGCGAAGGCGGGCGAGTGGTACACCGCCTTCCTCGGCGTCCCGCCCTACTTCGAGGTGCCCGGCGCCTACCTCGAGTTCCGGATCGGCGACGACGAGGACGAGCTGGGCATCATCAACGCCGCCTACGCGCCCCACGACGTGACGCGCGGCCCGGGCGGGGCGATCGTGTACTGGCATGTCGACGACCTCGACGCCACCCTCGCCCGGCTCCACGAGCTCGGCGCCACGACGCACGAACCGAAGCGGGACCGTGGCGACAACGGGTTCGTCACCGCGTCGGTGCTCGACCCGTTCGGCAACATCCTGGGAGTCATGACCAACCCGCACTGGCTCAGAGGGTCCGACGACTGAGGGCTCCGGCCCGCGCCGCCCAGGCAGCTACATCGCGGCGTTGCCCCCGCGCCCGAGCGCCCCGGCACGAGGACGCGGGGGCGCCTTGCGCTGCCGCCACCTGGACGCAATCAACTCGCGGAACCCGCATCCGCGGGACCCTCTTACGAGGCGGCGCTGACCTTCCGCTCGGGCGAGGCGACCCGCTCGAAGTCGGCCTTCGGGTCGTTGATCTGCCCGAGCGAGACGACCTCGCGGCCGAGCACCAACGCACCCGTCCAGTCGAAGACGATGCGGACCCGGCGGTTCCAGGTGGGCATCCGGCTGACGTGGTAGGTGCGGTGCATGAACCACGCGACGATGCCGCGCAGCTTGATGCCGTAGATCTCGGCGACGCCCTTGTACAGCCCGAGGCTCGCGACCGAGCCTGCGTAGCTGTGCTTGTAGTCGGTGAGCGCGCGACCGCGCAGGTGCGCGACGACGTTGTCGGCCAACACCTTCGCCTGACGCACGGCGTGCTGGGCTGACGGGCTGGTGCGGGCGTCGGGGTCGTCCTTGGACAGGTCGGGCACCGAGGCGCAGTCGCCCGCGCAGAACACCCCTGGCGTGTCCACGACCTGCAGGTCGGCGCGACAGTCAACGCGTCCGCGGGAGTCGCGGGGCAGGTCGGTGGCGTCCAACATCGGGTTGGGCTTGACCCCGGCCGTCCAGATGATCGTGTCGGCGTCGAACGACTGGCCGTCGTCGAGCTCGACGTGGCCGTCCGTCAGCGACTGGACGCGGGTGTCGAGATTGACCTCGATGTCGGCGTCCAACAGCCGCTCGACGGTGTAGCGGCCCATCTTCGGGCTCACCTCCGGCATGATCCGGCCGGTCGCCTCGACGAGGATCCACCGGACGTCCTCGCGGTTGATCGTCGGGTAGTAGCGGCTGGCGTAGCGGGCCATGTCGGCCAGCTCGGCCAGCGCCTCGACGCCCGCGTAGCCGCCGCCGACGACCAGGAACGTCAACAGCCTGCGCCGCAGTGCGGGCTCGATCGTGGTCGCCGCGGCGTCGAGCCGGGAGAGCACATGGTTGCGCAGGTAGATGGCCTCGCCGACCGTCTTGAACGCGATGCCCTGCTCGGCAAGCCCGGGGATGGGCAGCGTGCGGGCGACCGAACCGGGAGCGACGACGAGCACGTCGTAGCCCAGCGTGGTGACGTGTCCCGCGGCAAGCTCGGCCGTGACCTCGCGGCGCTCGTGGCTGATCGACGTCACGCGGCCGGTGAGCACCTGGCACTTGCGCAGCACCCGGCGCAGCGGCACGACGACGTGCCGCGGCTCGATGGAGCCCGCGGCCGCCTCCGGCAGGAACGGCTGGTAGGTCATGTGCGGCTGGGGGTCGATCACCGTGATCTCGGCCTCGCCGCGCCGCAGCTTCTTCTGCAGCCGCAGCGCGGTGTACATGCCGACGTACCCACCACCGACGACGACGATCCTGGTTCCACGAGCCATTGACTTATTGTCCCATCTAAGCCGCTACCGGCGCCGGGCGAAGGCGCGTGACATCTGTGACGAGTCAGTTGGCCTGTTGGTCCAAGCCTGCCGCGCTGGCCGCGGCGCGCAGCACGTCTTCCAACATCGCGGGCGTCAGCCGTCCGGTGAACGTGTTCTGCTGGCTCACATGGTAGCTGCCGAACAGGTGCAGCGCCCCGTTCTCCCCCGGCAGCAGCACGTGCGCCCCGTGCCCGAAGCGCGGACGCGGTCGCGGCACGGCCCAGCCCGCCCCGGCCAACACCGGCAGAAGCGCCTGCCAGCCGAACGCCCCGAGCACGACCACCGCGCGCGGGGTGAGCAGCGCCAGCTCGGCGCGTAGCCAGCGGGCGCAGGCGTCGCGCTCCGCGGGAGTCGGCTTGTTGTCCGGGGGCGCGCAGTGCACCGGCGCGGTGATCCGGGTGCCGCGCAGCTCCAGCCCGTCGCCGGGGTGGGTCGAGGTCGGTTGGTTGGCCAGTCCGACGGCGTGCAGCGCGGCGTAGAGGACGTCGCCGGAGCGGTCGCCGGTGAACATGCGCCCGGTGCGGTTGCCGCCGTGGGCCGCCGGGGCCAGCCCGACGATCAGCAGCGCCGCGTCGGGCGGCCCGAAGCCGGGCACCGGACGTCCCCAGTAGGTCTCGTCGCGGTAGGCCGCGCGCTTCTCGACGGCCACCCGCTCGCGCCACGCGACCAGCCGCGGACACACCCGGCAGTCGACGAGTGCGGCGTCGAGCTCGGCCAGTGTCATGCGAGCGTGGCGGCGATGCCGTCGAGGATGTCGTGCTCGCTGACCACCATCTCCTCGATGCCTGCACGGGCCCGCAGCTCCGCGCCGAGCACGTCGACGATCAGCGCGCCGCCCCCGATCACGTCGATGCGGCCGGGGTCGATGGACCGGTGCTCGCCACGTTGGGCGCGGGACATGCCGAGCAGTTCCTCGGCGACGCGGTGCAAGTCGTCGACGGAGAGGCGGGACAGGTGGACCGCGGCCGGGTCGTACGCGCGCAGCCGTTGGGCGTAGGCGGACAGCGTGGTGATCGTGCCCGCCACGCCCACCCAGGTCCGCACACCCGCGACCGGCACGGCGGCGAACGCGTCGTCCAGCAGGCGGGTGGCGAGCTCGCGGGCGTTCGCGATCTCGTCGGCACTCGGCGGGTCGCCCTCGAGACAGCGCTCGGTGATGCGGACGCTGCCGATGTCGACCGAGCGGGCGGCGCGCACCACCACCCCGTCGTCGGTGCGGTCGCCGACCACCAGCTCGGTGGAGCCGCCGCCGGTGTCGACCACGACGAACGGCCCCTCCGCGGGATCAAGGTCGTGGACGGCGCCGTCGAACGACAGCCGCGCCTCCTCGTCCCCGGAGATGATCTCGGCGTCGACGCCGAGGGTGGCGCGGACCATGCCGAAGAAGTCGTCACGGTTGCGGGCGTCGCGCGTGGCGCTGGTGGCCACCATGCGCACCTTCTCGGTGCCCTTGCGCCGCAGCACGGCGGTGTAGTCGGCGAGCGCGACGCGGGTGCGCTCGAGCGCCTCGGGATCCAGCATGCCGGTGGCGTCGACGCCCTTGCCGAGGCGCACCACCCGCTGCTCGCGATGGACGTCACGCAACACAGGCCCGGCGCCGCTGCCTGCGGTGACGTCGGCGACGAGCAGACGGATCGAGTTCGTCCCACAGTCGATGGCGGCCACGCGCGACATAGGCCCACCGTACGTGGGCCCGGCGGTGGGACACGGTGCCGGGCAGGACACGGCAGGCGCGGCACGGCGCAGGGTGAGTCGTGCAACAGCGCACGCCGAGTCCGGCGATCGCGCACGCCGAGTCCGGCGATCGCGCACGCCGTGCCCGCCGTTCAGGCCCGGCGTACGACTGATCCGCCCACTACGACGACGCGCAGGGGCCCGAGCGCCACCACTCGCCCAGCTCGGCCAGCACCTCGTCGCCGACCGGATTCACGCCCGGCCCCGCCGCCAGCGCGTGCGCGACGTGCACATGCAGACACTTCACGCGGTCCGGCATCCCGCCGGCACTGACGCTGGTGCCGAGCGGCTCGATCGCGTCCCGCTCCGCGAGGTACGCGTCGTGGGCGCGCTGGTACGCGGCCGCAAACTCGGGCTCAGCGACGAGCCGGGCGGTCAGCTCCCGCATGCGACCCTCGGCCTCCAACGTGCCGACGCGCGCGGCCAGCCGGGCACACGTGAGGTAGTACAGCGTCGGGAACGGCGTTCCGTCCGGCAGCCTCGGCGCCGTCTGCACCACGGACGGCTGCCCGCAGGGGCATCGGTGGGCGACAGCGAGCACACCGCGCGGCTCGCGTCCGAGTTGGGCGGCGACCGCGGCGAGGTCCTCCGCGTCGACGTCAGGGCGAACGCTCACGGCGAACCTTCCGCGACCTGCCGCCACAGAGTCCGATACCACACCGCGCCCCCACCGGCCTGTTTCGCCTGACCTGGCGGCGCCGAGGGCAACTGCACGACATAAGGCACCTCGCCGGGCAGGACGTACCCGAGCCGCGATCGCGCCTGCGCCTCGACCTCCGCCGGGTCCGACAGTCGTGCCCGCTCGGCCTGGAGGGCGGCAACCTCCGCCGCGAGGGCCTGCTGGCGCTGTGTCGTGGCCGCTAACTCCTCACGCTGGGAGACGTAGTTGCGCAGCGGCACGACGACCGTCAACGCCAGGACGCAGACGACGAGCGCCAGGATCGCGGCGCGGCGGGTGGAGGAGAGGCCGAGCAGGCCCGTCGTCGCCGCGACCACTCCCCGCTGACGCCCGCGGGTCAGCTGCGGCCCGCGCCTGCGCGCACCGGCCACGCCCGCGGGGCGCCCTGTCGGCTGCCGTCCCTTCGTCTCGGTCACGCCGTCCCCTAACGCCCGCGCACGCCAGTCGTCGTCGCGGGCAGGCGCCACCCCGGCCGCCGCCGCGAACGAGCGCAGGACGGCCT
>DASWUV010000189.1:0-17156 GCA_036401495.1 Pseudonocardia sp.
CGATCCTCATCGTCGACGGCACGGTCCGCGGCGGCGTCGGGGTGCCCGACAGCAAGCCCGCCAAGGCAGGCTCCGTGCAGCAGGTGCCCTTCGTCGTCACTCACGGCCAGCAGATCGTCGAGGCGCGCACGACGCCTGTGCGGACCTTCGCACTCAAGAAGGGCACGATCGCCCTCACGTTCGACGGCGGCCCCGAGCCCGAGCGGACGGCGGAGCTGCTGGCGGTGCTCGACCACTTCCGCGTCCCGGCCACGTTCTTCGTCGACGGCGCCGTCGCGGTGCAGCACCCGGACTCGCTGCAGGCGATCCACGCGAGTGGCTCGGAGCTCGGTATCCGCACGTTCAACACCTTGGATCTCGCCGAGGCCTCGCCGACCCGGCTGCAGCGGGAGACGACGCTCAGCCAGCTGACCCTGGCCGGAGCCACCAACCACACGACCTACCTGGTGCGCCAACCGTTCTCCGCCTCGGTCGCCGGGCTGGACGACACGCATTGGGCGCTGGTCCAGCAACTGGCCGCGCAGGGGTTCGTCTCGGTCTTCAGCGACGTCAACGCCAACAACTGGTCGGCGCGCAGCACGGACGACATCCTCAAGGACATCGTCCGCAAGGACCAGCAGGGCATGATCATCGGGATCGACGCCAGCCAGGGCGGCACCACTCAGCTCGCTTCGGCGCTGTCGCGGGTCATCCCCGCGCTGGAGAAGGCGGGTTACACGTTCAACACCGTCACCGCGGCCGCGGGTCTGCCGCCCGCCCCGCAGCAGGCGCGCGACCGTGACTTCCGGATCGGCCAGGGCATGGTCGTCGCCGTGGCGGTGGCCACGAACACGGTCAACGCGCTGGGCGTGCTGCTGCTGGTCACCGGCGCGCTGGTGATCTTTCGACTGGCCCTCATGCTGGTCTTCGCCATCTGGCACTCATGGCGGCGCAACCCGAAGCGCTTCGAGTGGGGCCCGCGCGTCACCCAGCCCGTCTCGGTGATCGTCCCGGCGTACAACGAGAAGGAGTGCATCGCGGCGACGATCAACTCGTTGCGGGCAAGCGACCATCCCATCGAGATCATCGTTGTCGACGACGGCTCGACCGACGAGACCGCCGCCATCGTCCGCGCGCTCAACTACCCGAACGTCCGCCTGATCCGGCAGGCGAACGGGGGCAAGCCCGCCGCGCTCAACAACGGCATCCGGCACGCCCGCTACGACATCGTCGTGATGATCGACGGCGACACGGTCTTCGAGCCGAAGACGATCAGCACCTTGGTGCAGCCGTTCGCCCGGCAGTGGGTCGGCGCCGTATCGGGCAACGCCAAGGTGGCCAACCGCAGGAAGATCGTCGGGCGTTGGCAGCACATCGAGTACGTGATCGGCTTCAACATCGACCGCCGCATCCAGGATCTCCTCGGCGCCATGACCACCATTCCCGGTGCGGTCGGCGCGTTCCGCCGCAAGGCCCTCGTGCAGGCAGGCGGCGTCAGCGAGGACACGCTCGCGGAGGACACCGACCTGACGATGGCCGTCTGCTCGGCAGGCTGGGAGATCGTCTACGAGGAGCGGGCGCGGGCGTGGACCGAGGCGCCGACCACGCTGCAGCAGCTGTGGCGGCAGCGCTACCGGTGGAGCTACGGGACGATGCAGGCGATGTGGAAGCATCGCGGAGCGATCTTCAAGTCCGGCCCCGCAGGCCGGATGGGCCGGGTCGGCTTGCTCAACCTGGCGATGTTCCAAGTGCTCCTGCCCGCGCTCGCGCCGCTGATCGACGTGTTCCTGATCTACGGCCTGGTGGCGCTCGACCCGATCCGCACGCTCGAGCTCTGGGGCGCCGTCCTGGCCATCCAGATGTTCGCGGGACTGCTCGCGTTCGCGATGGAGCGGGAGAACCCGCTGCCGCTGCTGTGGATGCCCCTGCAGCAGCTGGCCTACCGCCAGCTCATGTACGGGGTGCTGATCAAGTCGCTGGGCACTGCCCTCGCCGGGGTCCGGCTGAAGTGGCAGAAGCTCAAGCGAGTCGGAGACTTCGGCGCCGTGGGCGCCCCCGGAGGTGCACGGTGAAGCGTCTGATGTGTTCGTTCGTCGGACTGGCCCTTGCGGTGGGCCTGACCGCCTGCTCGACGACGATCGCGGGTGTGCCCACCGCGGCGACCTCGTCGGCGGCCGCGCGGCCCGCGTTCGGGCCCTACGTCGACATCTCGGTGCAGCAGCCGGACCTGGTCGCGGTGGCCAAGCAGACGGGGCTCAAGCACGTCACGCTCGCGTTCGCGCTGTCCAACAAGGGCGCGTGTGACCCGGCATGGGGTGGCACCCAGCCGCTCGACGCGCTGAAGGGGGAGATCGACGCGTTCCGGGGCGTCGGCGGATCCGTGTCCGCCGCCACCGGAGGCGCCGTGGGGAACTACCTCGAGAACGCGTGTGGCAGTGCGACCGACCTCGCCGCCGCCTACCAGAAGCTGCTGGACGCCACCGGCGCCAATCTGCTGGACGTCGACGTCGAGACCGGCGTGGATGCGGCCAAGGTGGTTGACGCGCTGTCGCGGGTGCAGCGCGCCCGCGACACGGACATCACCCTGACCCTGCCCGTCGACCTCGGCGGCCTCACTGCGGCGGGGCTCGACCTGGTGCAGCGCGCCGCGGCCGCGAACGTCACCGTCACCGTCAACGCGATGGACATGAACTTCCGCACCGGCGGCAACTGGGGCCAGGCGATGGTGGACGCCGCGCAGGCCGTGCTCGACCAGCTGCGCAAGGTCTACCCGAACGCGAGCGAGGCCCTCCAGAACCGGACTCTCGCGATCACGGTGATGGTCGGGCGCAACGACGTCGGTGTGATCACGCAGCCCGAGGACGCGCAGAAGGTGCTCGACTTCGCGAAGTCGCGCGGCGTCGGCAGGCTCGGGTTCTGGGCGCTGGCTCGGGACAACGGGAGCTGCGCCAAGAAGGTCAAGGCTCAGCCGAACTGCAGTGGGATCGCCCAGAAGGACTACCAGTTCACGCAGCAGTTCGTGGGATTCGCAGGCCCCGCGCCCGCCTGACGACGCCCGGCGGCTCACCTGTCCGCCAACGCCCGATCTGAGGGCTCACAGGTGGGGCCGCGTAGCGTCGAAAGTGCATCCGGGGAGGACATTCATGACCCAGGCTCCAACCATGCCGCTGCACATGCGACGCAACCGGTTCGCGCCCGTCGACGAGCTGCGTGAGCTGCGCGAGGGGGCGGGCATCCGCAGCTTCACGACGCCGTTCGGGGCGCAGGCGTGGCTCGTCACGCACTACGCCGACGTGCGTGAGGTGCTCGGCGACGCCACCCACTTCAGCAACAACGCCGCGTTCACGTCTCCGCAAGACCCACGCAGCGACGAGGAGCGCGCCAAGGCCCGCGCCGGTCAGCTGCTCGCGTTCGACCCGCCGGAGCACACCCGGCTGCGCCGCCTGCTGACTCCGGAGTTCACGGTCCGGCGGATGAACCGCCTCGAGCCGCGGATCACGGAGATCGTGCAGCAGCACCTCGACGCTCTCGAGGTCGCGGGCAGCCCGGCCGACCTCGTGCCGACGTTCGCGCTGCCGATTCCGTCGCTGGTGATCTGCGAGCTGCTCGGGGTGCCCTACGCGGACCGGGCGGAGTTCCAGGCCCGCACCGCCCGCCAGCTCGACCTTTCCCTGCCCATGGACGAGCGGCTCGCGCTCGGCAGGGCGGGCCGGGCCTACATGGACGCGCTCGTCGCGCGCGCGAAGGCCGATCCCGGCGAGGACATGCTCGGCATGTTGGTGCGCGAGCACGCAGGCGAGATCACCGACGACGAGCTGGCCGGGATCGGCAGCCTGCTGCTGATCGCGGGCCACGAGACCACTTCTAACATGCTCGGGCTCGGCACCCTCGCCCTCCTGGTCCACCCCGACCAGCTGGCGGTGGTGCGCGACGACCCCGACGCGGTCGCCCCCGCCGTCGAGGAACTGCTGCGCTGGCTGTCGATCGTGCACTCCGGGGTCGTGCGCATTGCGAAGACCGACGTCGAGATCTCGGGCCAGCCGGTTCCCGCGGGGAGCCTGGTGATCTGCTCGCTGCCGACGGCCAACCGCGATCCGGAGCTCGTCGCCGATCCCGAGCGGCTCGACGTCACCCGCGGGGCCGCGGGGCATCTCGCGTTCGGCCACGGCGTGCACCACTGCCTGGGGGCGCCGCTCGCGCGCATGGAGATGCGGATCGCGTTCCCGGCGCTGCTGCGCCGCTTCCCCGACCTCGCACTCGATGTGCCGCTGGAGGAGGTCCCGTTCCGGGCGTTCCACTTCATCTACGGACTGCTCGCGCTTCCGGTGAAGTGGTGAGCGCCGTGCGCGTCGCCGCGGACAGGGACACGTGCATCGGTGCAGGCAACTGCGTGGTCAGGGCGCCTGCCGTGTTCGACCAGGACGATGACGACGGGTTGGTCGAGCTGCTGCAGGAAGAGCCCGAAGGCGCGGACGCCGCTGCTGCGCGTGACGCCGTGAGCCTGTGCCCCTCCGGCGCGTTGCGGCTCGTCGCGGGGTAGGTCAGCTGCGCACCAGGCGGGCGATCGCCTCCGAGGCCTCACGCACCTTCTCGTCCGCCTCGGGGCCGCCCGCCGCTGCCGCCTGGACCACGCAGGTGGACAGGTGCTCGTCGAGCAGTTCGAGCGAGAACGCCTGAAGCGCCTTCGTGGCCGCCGACACCTGCGTCAGGATGTCGATGCAGTACTTGTCCTCTTCGACCATCCGCTGCAGCCCGCGCACTTGACCCTCGATGCGGCGCAACCGCTTGAGGTACGCGTCCTTCTCACCCGTGTAGCTCGCCATACCCCCATACGGTACGGGACGCGGAAGACCGCGACAGCGCCACACTCAGCGGGACCACGGGCACCGGGCTTACTCTCCGTTACGCGCATGTCCGGGGTGCCCCCTGACCGTGCGCGCCGGCGGCCGTCGTGCGGACACCCCTCCCCAGCGACGGCCGCCGGCCCACCGGAGATTCGAGGTTCGGGCCCGCATGGTTCGATCGATCAGACGAGAAATCTGTAGGCCGCCGTGCCAGGGGCCACCAGCTGGATGCGCAGCGGGCTCGCTTCCATCCGCTTCCACAGCGGCTCATAGGCGTCCCGGTCGCTGATCTCCACGCCGACCAGCGCCGCGCCGGTCTCGCGGTTGTCGCGCTTGACGTACTCGAACAGGACGATGTCGTCGTCGGGTCCGAGGACCTCGTCGAGGAAGCGGCGCAGTGCGCCCGGCTCCTGCGGGAACTCCACGAGGAAGTAGTGCTTGAGCCCGCGGTGCACGAGCGAGCGTTCGACGACCTCGGCGTAGCGGCTCACATCGTTGTTCCCGCCGGACAGCACGCAGACGACATCGGTGTCGGGCGTGAGCTCGAGCGCGTCGAGCGCCGCGGTGGCCAGCGCGCCCGCGGGCTCCGCGATGACGCCGTCGGTCTGGTAAAGGTCGAGCATCTCCGTGCACACACGCCCCTCGTCGACGCGGAGCAGCTGCACGCCCGCCGCGCGAACCAGCGGGAACGTCACGTCGCCCACCCTGCGTACCGCAGCGCCCTCGACGAACGTGTCGAGCTCGGCGAGCGCCGCGGGGCCGCCCGCCTCGAACGCGGCCGCCATACTCGCTGCTCCCGCGGGTTCGACGCCCACCACCCGTGTGCTGGGGTGCGTCGCCGCCAACCAGCTCGCGACGCCCGCGGCCAGGCCGCCCCCACCCACCGGCACCACGACGAGGCCGGGCGCCCTGCCGAGCTGCGCCACGATCTCCACGCCGACCGTGCCCTGGCCCGCGATCGTGCGCGGGTCGTCGAACGCGGGCACGACCGTCGCCCCGCTGTGCCGGGCGTGCACGGCGGCCGCCGCGGCCGCGTCGTCGTAGGTGTCGCCTTCGACGACGAGCTCCACCAGTTCGCCGCCGAGCGCCCGGATCCGCTCCCGCTTCTGCCGGGGCGTCGTCGCCGGGACGTAGACCCGACCGTGCATGCCCAGCCGTCGGCACGCGTACGCGACGCCTTGGCCGTGGTTGCCCGCGCTCGCGCAGACGGCCCCGGCCACGCGCTCGTCTGCGGTGAGGCCCGCCAGCAGGTTGTACGCGCCTCGCAGCTTGTAGGAACGGCCGACCTGCAGGTCCTCCCGCTTGAGCCAGACCCGCGCACCGGTGGCGTCGCAGAGCCGGTCACAGAGCTGGAGGGGGGTGGTGACGGCGACGCCCGCGAGCCGCGCCGCCGCACGCTCGACGAGCTCGGACAGTTCCATCCGCCGATGATCCCCGCCGCGGATGCGCCTGCCCGAACGGGGTCAGTGGATGTGGTTGCGCCAGTCGGCGGGGAGGCGGTCGGCGGGGCCGGGCGCCGTCTGCTGCAGCGGATGGTGCGCCGGGTCGGCGAGCTCGGGGCCCTCGAAGGCCTCGTCGCGCTGGTAGTCCCAGAACCAGTTCTCGCCGGGCTCGAAGCTCTGCACGACGGGGTGCCCTGAGGCTTTGGCGTGGGCGGTGGCGTGTTGGGAGGGGGAGGAGTCACAGCAGCCGATGTGGCCGCACTGGGCGCAGCGGCGGAGGTGGAACCACCACCCGCCTGTCTCGTCGCACTCCACACACCCGGTGCCGGACGGGGTCACGGAAGGGTCGATGCCGGTGGTCACAGTGGACGACGCTACTCCAGCAACGTGCGTGCCATGTCCTTCCAGACGGGAAGGTGGGGATCGGTCGCGGGATCGCGCGGGTCGAAGGCGTAGGTCAGCCCGACCCCGCGCATGCTGGTCAGAAGCAGCTCCCTGACCTGCGGGTAACGGGGGTTGGCGACGAGCTGCGGCCCGTAGAACGCGTCGGCCCCGGCCCGGATGGCCGCGCCCACCGCACGCTCCTCGTGCAGCAGCGAGCGGCGCAGCCCTTCGTTGGTGCGCGCCGCCGTCCACAGCTCGACGGCGGCCCAGAAATGCGGCTCGGAAAACGCCTCCCACGTCAGCTCGACCCAGCGGTCGAGGCGCTGGGCGCCGGTCAGGCCGCGGGAGAGGCTGCGCACGCGCTCCTCGGTGGAGCGCAGGCGTTCGGTCGTGAGGTGGCGCGAGGCCGCGACGAGCAGCTCGTCACGGGAGGGGAAGTGGTGCAGCAGGCGCCCGCGCGAGACGCCTGCCCGCGCCTGGATCCGCAGCGTGGTGGCCCCCGCGTAGCCCGACTCGACCAGACACGCCACGGCGGCGTCGAGGATGCGCGCGCGGCTGGTGGCCGTGCGCTCCTCGCGGCGTCCGCGCGGGACGGGGATGGTCGCTGGTTCGGTCATCGCGCGAAGCCTAGCGGAACAGTCAACGCTGACCGGGTGGCTGACCGGGTGGCTGACCGGGTGGCCGACCGGGTCTACGAGCGCGTCCGCACGCGGCCCCACTCGCATCAGCCCGGAGGTGGCCCGCTCGTCGTGCCGATCCGCAGCCTCACCGGCAGCAGCACGTCGGGTGCGGGCCGGTCCGCCACGAGCGCCATCGCGGCTGCGGCTGCGGCGCGCCCCTTCTCCTCTGTCGGCTGGAACACCGTGGTGAGCCGGGCGGGAGCGAGCCAGTGCAGGTCGGCCCCGTCGAACCCGGTGACCGAGACGTCCTCGGGGACCCGCAGCCCGAGCCCGCCTGCCGCGGAGAGGACTCCGGCGGCGAGGATGTCGCTTTGCGCCAGCACCGCCGTCGGCCTGCGCTCGGCCGGAACGTCGAGCAGTGCCCGACCCGCCAACTCGCCCTCGGCGACGGCGTTGCCCGCCGTCTCCATCGTCGGAACCGCGCCGAACACGTCCTCCACGCCTTCGATCCGGTGCCGCACGTCCCGGTAGTGCGCCATCGCGCGCCGCGCCGCGCCGACCTCGCCCCGCGTGCCGTCCAGCCGCAACGGCATCGCCACCGTCGCGACCCTGCGGTGGCCCAGCTCGTACAGGTGCCTGCCGAGGTCGGCGACGCCGCCGCGGTCGTCGATGTCGATCAGCGGCACGCCGTCGACGTCGGGTCCTTCCACGGCGACGACGGGCACACCCCTGGCCAGCAGCGCGGCGAGTGCGGGATCGTCCTCGAGTCCGCACGTCGCGAAGATCGCGGCGTCCAGCGGCATGCGCAGAATCTGCTCCAGCGGCGGCCTGCCCGAGTCGCCCGCGAGCAGCAGCAGGCCCGATCCGTGCGTGCCGAGCACCTCGCTGATGCCGTCCAACAGCTGGACCGACACGGGGTCGCGGAAGGAGTAGCGCAGCCGTTCTCCGATGAAGACCCCGACGATCCCGCTGTGGCCGCGGCGAAGCGACGCCGCGAGCGGGTCGGGTCCCGCGTAGCCGAGCTCGGCCGCGGCGGCCAGCACGCGTTCCTTGGTCGCCGGGGTGACGCGTGAGCTGCCGGAGAACGCCAGCGACGCAGTGGAAGCGGAGACCCCGGCCCGCGCGGCGACGCCGGCGAGGGTGGGTCGGACGGTCATTCCCCGACGGTAGCGGGTTGAGTTGGCGCCCGTGCCGCGCGTACCGTGGGTGCTGCATCGAATCGATTCGACGGGAGTCTTGTTCGTGATCTCCATCGAGGCAGCCCCTGGCCTCCTGCTACGCGCCCGCACCGCCGTTCTCGTCACGTTCGCGACGAGCGGCCTCGCGTTTGCGTCGTTCGCTTCCCGGGCCCCGGCGGTGCGGGAGGCGTTGGGGTTGACGACCGCCCAGCTGGGCCTGCTGCTGCTGTGCATGTCGGCAGGGTCGATCGTGGGCCTGCCGCTGTCGGGCCCGATCGTGCAGCGGTTCGGCACCGCCCGCGCCGCGCTGAGCGGCGCCGTCGTGCTGGGGACCGGCCTCGAGCTGGCGGCACTGGGGCTCCTCATGGGCGTCGTTGCCCCAGCGGTGTTCGGGCTGATGCTCGTGGGACTGGGCATCGGCGTGTGGGACGTGTCGATGAACGTCGAAGGCGCCGACGTCGAACAACGGCTGGGCCGGTCGCTGATGCCGCGCCTGCACGCGGCCTTCAGCCTCGGCACCGTCGTGGGCGCCGGGATCGGTACGGCGACCGCGGCTGCAGGGATTCCGATCGGCGCGCAGGTGGCGGTGATCGGGGTGTTCTCCCCGTTGGTGATGATCTGGTCGACGGGGCGGTTCCTGCCGCGCACGGCACCCCCCGTCGAGGAGCGGACGAAGGGCGGCGGAGCGCTGCACGCGTGGCGCGAGTCCCGCACGCTGCTGGTCGGCCTGCTGGTGTTGGGGTTCGCGTTCGCCGAGGGCTCCGCCAACGACTGGATGGCCGTTGCCCTCGTCGACGGGCACCACGCGACCGAGACGGTCGGCGCACTGGCCTTCGGCCTGTTCGTCGCGGCCATGACGGTCGGGCGCCTCTTCGGCGGATCGATACTGGAGCGGTTCGGCCGGGTCGTGGCGCTGCGGGCGACCGCGGCGTGCGCGCTCGTCGGGCTGCTGCTCGTGCTGTTGGGCGGATCGACGGCGCTCGCACTCGTCGGTGCGCTGTTCTGGGGGGTGGGCGCGTCGCTGGGCTTCCCCGTCGGGATGAGCGCGGCTGCCGACGACCCGGCACGGGCCGCTGTGCGGGTGTCGGTGGTCAGCTCGATCGGCTACACGGCCTTCCTCGCGGGACCTCCGCTGATCGGCCTGCTCGCCCAGCAGCACGGCATCCTCGTCGCGCTGTTCGTGGTCGTCGCGGCACTGGTGATAGGCCTGCTCGCCAGCGGCGCCACCCGCCCGTTGGTACGGCCATAATGCGGCCGTGGCCTATGACGGGGATCTCGCCAACCGGATCCGTGAGGTCGTCGCAGGGGAGCCTGCCGTCACCGAGAAGCGGATGTTCGGCGGTCTGGCGTTCCTGGTCAACGGCAACCTGGCGGTAAGCGCGAGCGGCCGTGGCGGCCTCCTGCTGCGGGTGGACCCCGCGGAGACCGCCGCGCTGGTCGCCGACGCCCACGCCGAACGGGCCGTGATGGGCGGACGGGTCATGGACGGTTGGCTGCGCGTCGACGTGGATGCGCTGCCCGACGACGAGGTTGAAGGGTGGATCACCCGGGGGATCGCCTACGCCGCCACGCTGCCCGTCCGATGACGGTCGAAGGGAGCATCGGTCTCGCATGATCGGTTTCGGCAGTCGAGAAGCAGTCGGGCAGGTGCCACGGTGGCGGCGTCCCTTGGTCGCCATGCGGCGGTTCGTCGCCGAGCTCCTGCGCCGCTGCCGCGAGCGGGGACGCACAGCGTTGTTGCGGGCCCTGCGCGTGACGGGCGCGACCGTCGCCGCGTTCGTCGTGGCAGAAGGGGTCGGCATCCAGAGTCCGCCGCCGCTCGTGGCCGCGCTGACCGCGCTGCTGGTGGTGCAGGCGACATTGGCGAGCACACTGGTCAGCGGGGTGCAGCGGGTCCTGTCGGTGGTGTTGGGCGTGGCGGTGGCCGTCCGGTTCGTGTCGGTGACCGGGTTGAACTGGTGGAGTCTCGGCATCGTCGTCGCGGCCTCGATCGTCGCGGGACAGATCCTCCGACTCGGCCCACAACTGCTCGAGGTGCCGATCAGCGCGATGCTGGTGCTCGGCGTGGGCTACACCTCGGGCGCGGAGTCGGCAGGCCTCTCCCGGATCGTGGAGACGCTCATCGGGGCGGCGGTCGGCGTGCTGGTGAACGTCGGGTTCCCGCCCGCGGTGCAGACTCGCTCCGCCGGACAGGAGGTCGCCAAGTTCGCAGGCGGTATCGCGAACCTGCTCGTCGAGGCCGCGTCCGCGATGGCTACCGGTCCTGTCGAGGCACACGACGCCGCGCGCTGGCTGGATGACGCCCGGCGGCTGAACCGGCATGCGCCGCAGCTCGACCGGGCGCTCGCCGAGGCCGACGAGAGCCGCAGGCTCAACGTGCGTGCGCTGGGTACCCCACGGGTCGGCCGGAGCCTGCGCGAAGGCCTCGAAGCGCTCGAGCACAGCTCGGTCTCGATGCGCCTGCTCTTCCGTACGGTGCTCGACGTCGTCCGCGACCGTCCGGCCGTCGAATCAGACCCCGCTTACGTCGAGCAGGTGCGGCTGACGGCCGCGGCGCTGCTCAGCGAGCTCGCCGCGGTCGTACGGACGTTCGGTGACCTGCTCCGCGACGAGATCGAAGAACCGGGCTCGCCGGACGAGACGGAGCTCGCCACGGCACTGGCGGCCCTGCGGCGCCGCCGCGAAGAGATCGAGCCCCTGCTGCTGGACGACCCGCGCAGCCGCGCAGGGCTGTGGGAGCTCAATTTCGGGCTGATCACCGTCACCGACCGGATGTTGCGGGAGCTCGACGTCACCGAGCACGCGCGGCTGCGCGCCGAGCTGACCGACGCGGCACGGGCCCGGCGACGCGCGGAGGCCGCGCTGGAGCGGCTGCGCGACACCACGGTCGGCCGGTTCACCGACCACGATCACGACCACTAGCGCCGCGGGGCGCCCCGGTAGGTGCCGAACCACCAGCGGTTGCCCTCCGGATCGCGCAACCCGAAGGCGTGCGAGCCGTAGTCGGTGTCGTGGGGTTTGGCGAGGATGTCCGCGCCTGCGGCCAGGACCCGCTCGTAGAGACCGTCGATGTCGTCGGCGACGACGTACGCGCCGAAGGCGCCGGGCTCCTGCCCCCACTCATCGTCTCGGATCGAGCCCAGCATGACCCCGCCACCGAGCGGCCAGGACAGCTCCGCGTGGTGGACGGTGTCGCCGTCGCCATACACGGCGGTCTCCTCGAACCCGACGACGTCGACGAGGAACCGGATGAGCGCGCGGGCGTCGCGCGCGCGCAGGGTGGGCCAGACCTGGGGCGCGGGGATCTTGTCGGTCTTGTCGGTGTCCGTCATGCAGGCAAGTCTGGAGCAGCTCGCCGCGCCGCGGCTTGGACGTTTCCGAACTCCTCGGCCAGCCACCGGGTGGGGGAGTGTCCGGTGAACGCGACGAAGTCGCGCACCAGGTGGGACTGGTCGCTGTAGCCCTGCTCGGCGGCGATGACGCCCAGCAGGCCCCGCTCCGACGCCTGCACCGCGCGGCGGGTTGTGTCGAAGCGGATGACCCGGGCCGCCGTCTTGGGCGAGAGCCCGATCTCGGCGTCGAACAGCGTCGACAGTCTGCGGTCGCTGTAGCCGACGGCGTGCGCCAGCGCACCGATGGGGAGTGCACCGTTGCTGCGTCGCAGCAGGTGCCAGGCGTTCACGACGGGGCTCGGCGGCCCGGGACGTTCGGTGCGGGCGACGAGCGCGGCGAGTTCCTCGTCCAGGACCGCGAAGCGCTCGGGCCAGCTCGTGGCCGCGCCGATGCGTTCACGAATGCGGAGGGCGACCGGTCCGAGCACGGCGCAGGCGTCCGCGTCGATCCCGGCGAGCTCGCCCGCGGGCATGCCGAAGAGGGCACGGGCGGCGTGCGGGTGCACTTGCAGCTGGATGCCCGACTGCCTGCCCTCGTGGGTGATCACCGCGGGGGTGGTGTGCAGTCCGCCCGCGAGAGTGTCGTAGGACCGTTCGCCCTGCCGGTTCCCGACGTGCTGGGCCAGGTGCAACGGCTCGTCGAGCGTAAAGATCAGGGTCAGGTAGGGCGAGGGCAGCCCGAGGTGCCTGGCAGGCGCCACCCCGTCCTGCCGGTAGCCGTGATAGGCCGCCACGACGTCCGCGACGGCGCCACACGGCTCTCCGACGACGGCCTCGTCGACCACGGTCACGCCGACAGGATCGGCTGCTCGTGGCCCTCCCCGCAACCCCGGTCGGGTGCTGGATCAACGGCCACCCGCTCAACGCCCGCGCGGCGCCTCGTCCAGCACGCAGAACTCGTTGCCGGAGGGGTCGGCGAAGACGAGCCAGGGCAGGTCGCCCGGCCTGGTGAGAGCGGTTGCTCCCCGTTCGGGAAGGCGCTCGACGATGTCGCCGTCGCCTGCCTCGCGGCGCACGTCGAGGTGTAGCCGGTTCTTGCCGCGCTTCGGCTCGCGCTCGGGGCAGAGCTCGAGCAGCGGGCCGGTGCCGCAGGGGTGGCGCAGCGTCGCGACCCCGGATGGTCCCGCGTCGGGCACCCAGCCGGTGATCGTGGCCCAGAACACCACATCTCGGTCGGGATCGGCGCTGTCCAGCCGCACTGCCGCAACGGGTCCTGCGTTGCGGTAGATCTCGCGGTCTTCCGGCACGTAGAAAGGATTGCCTTCCGGATCGGCGAGGCTGATCCCGCAGTCGTCGCCGCGGCCAGGGATGTGCTCGGCGCCCAGGTCGAGCAGGCGTTGCACGGACTCTTCATACGGGGTGCCGCCCGCGAGCGCGGGATGCAGCCGGACCGGCGACGTGGAGGGCGACGCGACGCGCGGAAAGCACAGGTCGAGGAAGAACTGGTCGCGCAGACGCAGCCGAACTTCGACGATGTCCGGCTCGTCCGTGATCGCCTCCCCGCCGACGGCAGCCGCCCAGAACCGGCCCAGCCGTCGGGGGTCGCGGGCGTCCCACACGATGTTCTCCAGCCGCACCGGGCCACAGTGCAGCGCCGCACAGGCCGGTGCAAGTCGCCCACGTCAGCTCCGCGCGCGACCCAGGTCGTACACGCGCACAGCGTTGTCCCGGCCGATCATCGTGGCGATGCGCTCCACATCGGTGACGCCTGCCTCGCCCTCCTCCACCCACGAGCGCAACACCTTGGTCATCCCGCGCCGCCAGAGCACCGCCCCGAGGTAGTGCAGCTCAGCCGGGCCGTAGGCGTCGGAGGAGTACAGGACCTTGGCGAACGGCGCGAGCTCCAGCGCTTCGGCGAGGACGGCGTCTGACCGCAGGCCCGTGTAGTTGACGGCGAGCCCGACGTCGAAATAGACGTGCGGGAACACCTGCGCGAGGTAGCCCGCGTTGCGGTGGAAGGGATAGCAGTGGAGCAGGAGCAGGTCGACCCCGCGCGGCTCCACCAGTTTGATGAAGCGGGTCAGCAGCAGCGGGTCGCAGCGGTGCAGCTCCAGGTCGGAATCGCCGTAGCCGCAGTGCAGCTGCAGCGGCAGCCCCCGGTCGATCCCCGCCCACAGCAGGAAGCGCAACAGCGTCGGGTCGTCGACCCGCGGCCGCCCCTGACCGGCCTTCGCCAGCATCGCGCCCGTCGCGTCGACGGTCTCCGCCCCGCCCGGCGCCTCGGGCGCGAAGTCGAACCCGAACCGGTAGGCCACCACGCTCTTCAGGCCCACCGCGTCCTTGCTCCGCTCGGCCAGGACGTCGGGGAAGGCCCGCACCGCCGCCGCTGCTCCCAGGTCCCTGGCGAGCTCCTCGAAGACCAGCTCCAGTCGGACGACCTCGTCGGCGGTCGCGCCCGCGGCGATGCCCATCTCATCGGGGGTCAGCACATCGTCGGCAGCGAGGCCCGTCTCCACGAGGTACCGGTCGACGCCGCCTGCGCGCAGCAGCCGCTGGGTCACCTCGGCCGCGCCCAACTCGGCGCGCCGGGCGACGTAGCTGTCGGGGGAGGCCAGTGGTTCGAGATCGAGGACCGGCGCGCACCATCGACGGACGGCCAGGCCCACCTGCGAGTCGAAAGTGTTCATCCAACGCGGCAGCGGCCGGTCGGACTCCGTCAGCATCTGCTCGAGCGCCTCGCGGTCGAGTGGGCGCCGCAGCGCGCCGTGGACGTGGTGATCGACCAGTCGCACGGCGGCCACCGCCGCGCCGACCGGGTCCGGCATCGTCATCGGAGCTCCCTTCACGCTGCACCGACGGACTCCGCCGCGCTCAGCGTCCGCCAAGGAGGTTGTCCGAGACGTTCTGCAGGTGCCTGCGCATGGCCTCACCCGCGTCGTCGGGGTCGCGGTCGCGGAGTGCTTCGACGATCGCCGTGTGTTGGCTGTGGTAGCAGCGGCGCCGTTCCGGGCTGGAGGTGCGCCGCTTGAGCGTGCCCCAGACCGGGAGGGCGCGGGCGGTGTTGAGCAGGTCGAACATGTTCATCAGCAGCCCGTTGTGGGTGGCCTGGGCGATGGACCGGTGGAGGCGGGCGTCCCACGCCTCGAAGCCGTCGAAGTCGTCGCAGGCACCCCCCGCGTCGAGGCATCCCGTGATGCGGTCGATGTCGGCCTGGGTGGCGACGCGGGCGGCCAGGCCCGCGACCTGCGGTTCCAGCAGCAGCCGAACCTGCATGATCTCGGCGGGGCTGGTGTCGGCAGGCGCGCCGTCGACCCTGCGACCGGCGGCCTCGGTGAGGAAGGTGCCCCGCCCGACCTGCCGGGTGATCAGCCCCTCCTGCTCCAACGCCTCCAGTGCGCGACGCACGGCCGAACGCGGCGCTGACAGCTGATCGACCAGAGCCCGTTCGGTGGGCAGCTTCGATCCCGTCCGCAGAGTGCCGCTCTCGGCCCCCCTGGTGAGCAGGTCCCGCAAGGACTGTTCGACCAACATGGGACCAGCCTAGCAATGTCTGGACCAATCACGACCAATTCTCCCGCGTTGAAGCAGGTTCAGGGGCTCGACAGGCGGGTATCACGGAGCGTACGGTCAGCCTGGTCCGTAATTGGTAACATTGGTACAGATTGGTGCAGCGATGAAGCTGGCAACCTTCACGACCAGTGGGCAGCTCGGCGTCGGCGTCGTCGACGAGCAGGCGCAGCAGGTGCGGAACGTGACTCCGTTGCTGCCGCCGGGCACCGGAGTGCTCGGGCTCATCGGGGCATGGCCGCAGTGGGCGCCGGTGCTCGCCGAGCGCGCCCAGCGGCTGCCCGCCACGCCGTTGGGCGACGTGTGGCTGCAGGCGCCGATCCCTTCGCCGCGCCGCGACCTGCTTGCAGTGGGCAAGAACTACCGCGAGCACGTGGCGGAGTTCGGCCGATCCGGCTACGACCAGCCCGACCGCTCCGAGGAGCTGCCCGAGCACCCGGTGGTGTTCACGAAGGCCACCACGTCCGTGACCGGGCCCTTCGACGATATCGACCCCCACCACGGGGTGACCGCCGAACTGGACTACGAGGCCGAGCTGGGCGTCATCATCGGCCCCGGTGGGCGCGGCATCGCCCGTGAGGACGCGTTCGCGCACGTGTGGGGTTACACGATCATCAACGACGTCACCGCGCGGGACCTGCAGCGCCGCCACAAGCAGTGGACCATCGGCAAGTCGCTGGACACGCACTGCCCGATGGGTCCCTACGCCGTCTCCGCCGACGAGATCAGCGACGTGACCGCGCTGCAGGTGCAGAGCTTCGTCAACGGCGAGCCGCGCCAGTCGGCCCCGGTCAAGGACCTGATCTTCGACATCCCCGAGCTGATCGCGGTCATCTCGGCGGGGATCACGCTGCTGCCCGGCGACATCATCGCCACCGGCACCCCGGCCGGGGTCGGGATCGGGTTCGACCCGCCCCGGTTCCTGGCCTCCGGCGACGTCGTCGAGGTCGCCATCACCGGGCTCGGCGCGCAGCGCAACCGCGTCGCCTGACCGGTCCCATCACCCATCGCTGGCCTGCCCGGCCTACCGGAGGAGTCTCCTGTGAACATCAACGGCAAGGAACTGGCCATCGAGATCGACGGGCCCGAGGACGCGCCCGTCGTGCTGCTCGTGCACGGCCTCGGCGGCACGTCGAACTTCTACCAGGTCCAAGCCGACGTGCTGGCCGAGCGGTTCCGGGTGCTCCGCGTCGACTCCGCGGGCGCGGGCCGCTCCCCGGTCGCCGACGACATCAGCATCACCGGCCACGCCGACGACCTGGCCGCGGTCCTGGACGCGCTGCACGTCGACACGGCCAGCGTGGTCGGGCACTCCATGGGCACCCTCGTCGTGCGGGAGCTGGCCGCGCGCCACCCCGACCGGGTCTCCGCCCTGGCCCTGCTGGGCGCGGTGCGGGAACCGGCCGAGGCCGGACGCAAGGCGCAACGCGACCGCGCCGCCCTCCTGCGCGAGAAGGGCACTGCCGCCGTCGCGCCCGGCGTGGTGGCCAACGCGCTGTCCGAGACCACCCGCCGCGACAAGCCCGAGGTCGCCGCGTTCGTCCGCGAGCTGATCATGCGCCAGGACGCGGAGGGCTACGCCCGCAACTGCGAAGCCCTCGGCCAGGCCACCGACCCGGGCCCCGTCGCCTCGGGACTGCCGCTGCTGCTGATCACGGGGGCCGACGACAAGGTCGGCCCGCCCGACGCCAGCCAGGAGATCGCCACGGCGCACGGCGAAGCAGGCGTCGAGCTCCTGCCGGGAGTGGGGCACTGGACCGCGCTCGAAGCCGCCGGACCGGTCACCGACCTGCTCCAGAAGTTCCTCTAG
>DASWUV010000190.1:0-26625 GCA_036401495.1 Pseudonocardia sp.
AACCTTTTTCGACCTTGAGTTTGCGGTCACTCAATAGTGGTAGACAATTTGTTTTCGGCTAGCCAATCCGATACGTTTTCCTTGGCTGGCACGGCTCCCCTCCAAGCTGGCCCGAATGAAGGAGCGGACTTCGAGTCCGCACACCCGTCAGGAGAGAACGTGCTTAAGAAGGCTGCAATTATCGTCGCTGGCTCGGCTGCCGCAATCCTCGCGGCCGCCCCCCTCGCGCTGGCGCACGGCACTGACCACTCGCCCAAGTGCGAGTCGGCCAAGCAGATCGTCGGCAACGAGAACCCGCAGACCGCGACCGGCGTCACCGCGCCGCTGCTCGGCCTGCTGGGCACCGCGGCCAACGCGTCTGCACCGATCACGACCCAGGCCCAGGCCCCGGTCGCGAGCTGCAACAACATCGAGGACATCCTGAACACCAGGATCTCGGACAACCTGCAGGACAACAGCCGGACCATCACCCGGATCGACCGCTCGGGCAACGGCTGAGCAATGACGCCGCAAGGCGTCAGGTAACGGAGGCCCGGATCCCCATTCTTGGGGGTCCGGGCCTTCGCCGTTTTCCTCGGAAAGGAGCACCATGTCCCGAAAACTGGTCCGGACCATGTGGTTCGTCGCCGCGCTGGCCGGCCCCGCCGCGTACGGCATCGGCATTTCCGGTGTCGCAGCCGCCGCGCCCGAGCCCCCTTCACCGGCGTCGTCGGCGCCCGCGTCCGGCGAACAAGCGCCTGCGCCGTCGTCGTTCCTGCGGCCGCTCGACGCCTCGAAGGGGCTGTTGGGCATCCAGCGCGGGATGATCCCGGCGGCGTCCACGCCGGACATGTCACAGCTCCCGCTGGCCCGCAGCCTGCCCGTCATCGGCGTGACGCCACTGCCGACGCAACCGGCCGACGACGCCACGGCCGACACCGCCCCGGGCGGCGACGCCCCAGCGGCTGACTCTTCTGGCGGTGACTCGCCCGGCGCCGCCACTGCCGCCCGGCAGTAGCGCGTCAGGAGCCGAAGCGGCGGTGGCGTGCGGCGTAGTCGCGCAGCGCCCGCAGGAAGTCCACCTTGCGGAACGCGGGCCAGTACGCCTCACAGAACCAGAACTCGGAGTGCGCCGACTGCCAGAGCAGGAACCCCGAGAGCCGCTGCTCCCCCGACGTGCGGATCACCAGGTCGGGATCGGGCTGGCCGGAGGTGTAGAGGTTCTCCGCGATGTGGTCGACGTCGAGCACCTCGGCCAGCTCCTCGATCGACGTGCCGGACTCCGCGTGCTGCAGCAGCAGCTTGCGGACCGCGTCGGCGATCTCCTGGCGGCCGCCGTAGCCGACGGCGACGTTGAGCTCCAGCCCCGAGCGCCCGACCGTCCGCTCGGCGGCGGCGGCCAGCCGGTGCGCGATGTCGGGCGGCAGCAGGTCCAGTGCGCCGACGATCCGCAGCCGCCAGCGGGCGGCGGGCCCCGCCAGCTCGTCGACGACATCGGCGATGATCTCCAGCAGCGGGTCGAGCTCGTCGGCGGGCCGGTTGAGGTTGTCGGTGGAGAGCAGGAAGAGCGTGACGATCTGCACGCTTTCCTCTTCGCACCACGCGAGCAGGTCCGCGATCCGCGCTGCGCCCATGCGATGGCCGTCGTTGACGTCGACGAAGCCCGCCTCGCGCGCCCAGCGCCGGTTGCCGTCCAGCATCACGGCGACGTGTCGCGGGCGCTCTCCCACTGAACGCAGCTTGCGTGACAACCTGCGCGCATACAGCGAGTACAGCAGGTCGCGAGCGCCCACGGCCGCTGAGCCTACGCCGCCGTGGTCAACGTGCTGGGCCTCACCCGGGAACGACCGGGATCACGGCCGGGGTGCCGTAGCCTCGACCTGTGAGCGCAGGCACCGCCCCCTCAAGCCCGGCGCCGCTGGTCAAGCCCAGGATGCGGGGTTGGCTGCACCTGTGGTCGTTCGCCGTCTCCATCGCCTCGGGGAGCGCGCTCATCGCGGCGTCGGCGGTGCTCGTCGGGCCGGGAGCGGCGCTGGCCACCACGGTCTACAGCGTCACGATCCTCGGCTTGTTCGGGATCAGCGCGCTCTACCACCGCCGCACGTGGCGCACCGTCCGCGCACGCATGATCATGCGGCGGCTCGACCACTCCATGATCTTCTTGTTCATCGCGGGCACCTATACGCCGGTGGCCGCGCTCGCGCTCGACGCGGCCACCGCGCGGTGGGTGCTCGCGGTCGTGTGGGGCGGGGCGCTCGCGGGCGTCGTGCTCAAGATGGCGTGGCCGCACGCGCCGTCGTGGCTGGCCGTGCCGATCTACGTCGCGCTGGGCTGGGTGGCCGTCTTCGTCTTCCCGCAGCTGCTGGCCAACGGCGGAGTCGCCGCGTTCGTGCTGCTGATCGCAGGCGGTGCGCTCTACACCGTCGGCGCGGTGTTCTACGCGACGAGGTGGCCGAACCCGTGGCCGCGCACGTTCGGCTTCCACGAGTTCTTCCACGCGGCAACGGTGCTCGCCGCGATCTGCCACCTCGTCGCGATCTGGCTGATCCTGCTGAGCTGACGCTCGTGCGCGGAAACCGTCGCCCTGGCGACGGTTTCCGCGCACGGGCCTACTCGCCGGTCGGGCCCTTGGTCCGCAGCTCGTCGACCTTGGCCATCGCCGCGCGCAGCTCACCGAGCCACTCGTCGGCGTGCTGGCCCACGAGCTTGACCGCCCACGCCAGCGCGTCCGAGCGGGAACGCGCGACCCCGGCGTCGACCAGGGTGTCGAGCACGATCCGCTCCGGCTGACGCAGACGCGTCATCACCGGCACCGACGCGACGGTGAACAGTTCCTCCGACTCGCCGACCCGCGCACCCCAGGCGACCTTGCGGCCGTACCGGTGCTCAGCCTGGCGCGCGATCTCGATGCGCTCCTCGCGGGTGGTCTCGCGGAACCGGGAGATCCGGCCCATCTCGGCTGCGGCGCGTTCCGCGCTGCCCGCGTCACCCTCGGCGAACTCGCCCTCCACCGCGGGCAGCGTGCCCACGATGAGGATCTCCTCGCGGTCGACCGTGACGTCAGGCGCCCCGGTGTACCAACCGTCGGGCAGTCGCCCCTGCAGCCACGCGGCTGCGTCGTCGGCGCCCGGCAGGTCGGCCTGCTGCCACCCGCCGCGCCCCGGCCCGTGCCCTGGCCCGCGGCCTCCGTGCCATCCCCGATGCATCCGTCCGGCCATGTTGACCTCCACTGCGGTGTAGCCCGTTGCAGCGGGGTGACCTTCGCCGACCCGGTCGGTACGGGGCGCCCCTGCTGCAACCTTGATGCTTACGAGATTACACACCATCCACACTTACGGTGCATCGTTCACTGCAGGCGAAGCGCGGCGGCCAGCTCGTCCGGCGTCGTGACGGGGAAGTCGCAGACAAATCCGTGACAGACGTAGGCCGCGGCCCCGCCGTCGACGAGCGGACGCGCCGCCAACAGCGGGACCCCCGGCGTGTCCGGCTCGCCCGCGACGATCACGGTGCCGCCGGGGGCGACCCGCCGGGCGCGGGCGAGCAGCTCGTCGGCAGCGCGGTCCTGCCCCGCGATCGCGACCTGAAGGGGGCCGCTGATCTGCGCCTCCGCCGCGGTGAGCCAGTGCCCGGCGAACCGGGGGTGCCCGCGGGCGATCGTGCCCGCGCCGCGCAGCGCGACCTCGGCCGCGGAGCGGTACCGGCCGCCGTCCTCGGCCAGGACGGACGCGGTGAGCAGCGCGGATGTCAGCGCGGAGCTTCCGCAGGGCGTGGCGTTGTCGGTGATCTCCCGAGGCCGGTGCAGCAGCGCCTCCGCGTCGTCGGCGGTGTCGAACAGGACGTCGTCGGCCACGAAATGCGCCATCGCCGTGTCGAGCAGCTCGGTGGCGGCGTCCAGCCACCGGGCGGCCCCGGTGGCCTGGTGCAGCGCGAGCAGCCCGTCGGCCAGCGCGGCGTAGTCCTCCAGCACGCCCGCCGCGGCCCCCACCCGCCCGTCGCGGGACGAGCGGCGCAGCCGCCCGTCGACGACGTGCCGCGTCAACAGCAGCTCGGCGGCCGCCACGGCGGCGTCGATCCACGCGGGCCGCTCCAGTGCGGCGCCCGCCTCGGCGAGCGCGACGATCGCCAGCCCGTTCCAGGCGGTGACGACCTTGTCATCGCGGGCAGGCTGTGGGCGCTTGTTGCGCGCGGCCGCCAGCGTGGCCCGGACCCTGGTGTACCGCGCGGGGTCGTCCGGGTCGGCAAGCAGCTGCAACGTGGACGCGCCGTGCTCGAACGTGCCCGCCGCCGTGACGGAGAACAGCCGCGCGGCCCACATCCCGTCGTCCGCGCCGAGGACGTCGACGAGCTGCGCGGGCGTCCAGGCGTAGGTCTTGCCTTCGACGCCGTCGGTGTCGGCGTCCAGCGCGGACGCGAAGCCGCCCTCGCCCGTGCGCAGGTCACGCAGGAGGAACGCCGCGGTCTCGTCGGCCGTGCGCAGGGCCAAGGCCGATCCGGTGACCCGGGCGAGGTGCGCGTACACCCGCAGCAGCAGCGCGTTGTCGTAGAGCATCTTCTCGAAGTGCGGCACGACCCAGCCCGCGTCGACGCTGTAGCGCGCGAAGCCGCCCGTGAGCTGGTCGTACATGCCGCCGCGGGCCATCCGCTCACAGGTGCGCGTGGCCATGCGCAGCGCCTCGTCGGACCCGGTGCGCTCGTGGTGGCGCAGCAAGAACTCCAGCACCATCGACGGCGGGAACTTCGGCGCGCCCCCGAACCCGCCCGTCTGCTCGTCGAACGTGGTGCGCAGCCCGCTGACGGCGTCCTCGAGCGCGGCGCCGTCGAGGGTCTCGGGCGGAAGGGTGGCAGCGCTGGCGTCGGCCAGCCTGCCCGCGATCTGGCCCGCCGCGTCGCGCACGCGCTCGCCGTCCTCGCTCCAGGCGCGCGTCACGGCGTCGAGGAGCTGGCGGAACGACGGCATGCCCCGCAGCGGGGTGGGCGGATAGTAGGTGCCGCAGTGGAACGGCTCCCCCGCCGGGGTGAGGAAGCAGGTCATGGGCCACCCGCCCTGGCCGGTCATGGCCTGGGTGGCGGCCATGTACACCGCGTCGATGTCGGGCCGCTCCTCGCGGTCCACCTTGATCGCGACGAAGCCCGCGTTCAGCTGCTCGGCGACACCTGCGTCCTCGAACGACTCGTGGGCCATCACGTGACACCAGTGGCAGGCCGCGTAGCCGACCGACAGCAGGACAGGCACGTCGCGGCGCGCCGCCTCGGCGAACGCCGCATCCGACCACTCCCACCAGTCAACGGGGTTGTCGGCGTGCTGGAGCAGGTAGGGCGACGTAGCGTCGCTGAGCCGATTTGCCACGGGGTCAGCCTGCCGCGTCGGCTGCGCCTCCGCATGCGGCGGCCTCAGCTCACCCTTGGTCGGCCTTCTTGTCCGGCGGCTTGTCGAAGGTCGTCGGGATCTTGCGCAGGTGCTTCGTCATCGACCGGACCAGGAAAATCAGCGCGATGCCCAGCAGGATCACGACGACGAGCGCGATCGGCGACGCCTCGCCGAACTCCGGCCCCTGACCGGGCGCGGGCGCCGGATCCTGCGCGACGACGGCCACGCCGAAGTGCGCCGGGCCGCCGCCAACAAGTACCGCGCTCACCTGCACGAGGTTACGCGTCGACGGCTTCCGCGGGCACGGCGGCCTGAGCGTGGATGCCCGCGAACAGGTCGTCCTCCGGGAGCTGGGTGTCGACGAGGCTGCGCACCAGCTCGTAGTCCTCGGTGGGCCAGATCTCGCGCTGCAGGTCGCGGGGCACCAGGAACCACCGGCTGGTGGGGTCGATCTGGGTCTCGTGGGCCACCAGCGCCCGGTCGCGCACCTCGAACCAGTCGGCACAGGGGACGCGGGTGGTGACGCGTAGGCCGGGGTCGGGCCGGTCGGACCAGTTGGCCAGCCACTCCTCGTAGGGCGACTCGATGCCCCTGGCCAGCATCGCCTCGTGGAACGCGAGCAGCCGCGCCTTGGAGAAGCCGTGGGAGTAGTAGAGCTTGAGCGGCTGCCACGGCTCGCCCGCGTCGGGGAAGCGGTCGGGGTCGCCCGCTGCCTCGAACGCCGCCACCGAAATCACGTGGGTCTTGATGTGGTCGGGGTGCGGGTAGCCGCCGTTCTCGTCGTAGGTGACCAGCACGTGCGGCCGGAACTCGCGGATCAGCCTGACCAGCGGCTCGGTGGCCTCCTCGTCGTCGACGAGCGCGAAGGAGCCCTCGGGTAGCGGGGGCGTGGGGTCGCCCTCCGGCAGCCCCGAGTCGACGAAGCCCAGCCAGCGGTGTTGAACACCGAGGATCTCCACGGCGCGGGCCATCTCCGCGCGCCGGATCGCGGGCATGTTCGCCTGCACGCCGGGGCGGTCCATCGCCGGGTTGAGCACGCTGCCCGCCTCGCCACCGGTGCAGGTGACGACCATGACGTCGTGACCCTCGGCGACGTAGCGGGCCATCGTGGCGGCGCCCTTGCTCGACTCGTCGTCGGGGTGCGCGTGGACGGTCATCAGCCGCAGTGGGCGGTCGGTGGCGGGCATCGTTTCGTGGGGGGACATGGGGTGGGTTGCAGTCCTTCCTGGCCGATCGGGCGCTGCGATCGTTGCAGAGCGCCCCGACAACAGCGCGTCGACTCCTGGCAACGCCCGCAGACCCCCGCGCCTTCCCCTGTGACGATGTGCAGTCGAGCAATTTCGCACGGCACACGCGCCCCCGGCCGTCGACGCGAAGATGGCGTCGGGCTTCCGATGCCGCTACGGTGGGCGGCCGTCGGGTTGACACAGTGTCGTCGCGGCGGTGGCATGTTGCTCCTGTACGGCCGTGACCAGCGCAGATACCGGCCCGGAACTCCACAGGGCCGCCGACCGTTCGTCGAAAGACGAACGACGAGCGGCAGTCACCGTGTTACCGTGAATGGCACACGGCCCGCAGGCGGGTCGTGTTTTTCCTTACTCGGGGCTCTGCCGCCCACGAGAACGGATGAGGTCCCGCGCCGGGTCTCATCTCTCGAGTTCGCGGGCGTGATGAGCCGTAGCCATACGGTTCGCTACAGGCTGGAGGAGTGATGACCGTGACCGACGCGTCGGTGACCTGGCTGACCCAGGAGGCCTACGACCGGCTGAAGGGCGAGCTGGACGAGCTCATCGACAACCGTCCCGTCATTGCTGCTGAGATCAACGCCCGGCGGGAAGAGGGCGATCTCAAGGAGAACGGCGGCTACCACGCCGCCCGCGAGGACCAGGGCCAGCAGGAGGCGCGCATCCGCCAGCTGCAGGAGCTGCTGCGCACCGCGCAGGTCGGCACGGCCCCCGTCAGCACCGACACGGCGTCACCCGGCATGGTCCTCAAGATCCGGTACGAGGGCGACGACGACACCGAGACCGTGCTGCTCGGCTCCCGCGAAGAGGGCGTCCGCGGCGGCCTCGAGGTCGTCTCGCCCAGCTCCCCGCTCGGTGCCGCGTTGATCGGCGCCCACGTCGGCGACACGCGCGAGTACCAGCTGCCCGACGGCGGCACGATGAAGGTCGCGCTCGTCTCGGCGGAGCCGTTCCGCGCCTGACGCGGTCAGCTCGGTTCAGGCCCGTTCGGCCGTCTCGTCGATCACGGTGTGGCCAGCAGCATGGATGGCCGCCACCAGCTCGGCGCAGTGCTGGACGCCCCGCGTCTCCATGGACAGGTGCACGTCGACATCGCCCAACGGGAGGGCGACCGAGGTGCGGGAGTGCGCGACGTCCAGCACGTTCCCGCCGTGCTCGGCGACGAGGGTCAGCAGGCCCGCGAGGGCCCCGGGTGCGTCGTTGATGCGCACCCGTAGGGCCAGGTAGCGGGCCGCCGCGGCCAGGCCGTGCTGGATGACGTGCAGCAGCACGAGCGGGTCGATGTTGCCGCCCGACAGCACGGCGACCGCGGGGGTGGCGAACCGGTCGGGGTACTCGAGCAGGGCCGCGACGGCCGCCGCTCCCGCGGGCTCGACGAGCATCTTGGCGCGCTCGAGACAGTGCAGCAGCGCTCGGGACAACGCGTCGTCCCGCACCGTCATCATCTCGTCGACGAGCGCTGCGACCTGGGGAAACGTCACGTCGCCCGGCCGCCCGACCGCGATGCCGTCGGCGATCGTGCGCATCGAGGGCAGCGTGACAGGGCCGCCTTCAGCGAGTGAGACCGGCCACGCCGCGGCCCCTTCGGCCTGCACGCCGACCACGGCGACGTCGGGCCGGAGACCCTTGACCGCTGCCGCGATGCCGCCCAGCAGGCCGCCGCCCCCCGTGCAGACCAGCACCGTGCGCACGTCCGGGACCTGCTCCAGGATCTCCAGCCCGACCGTGCCCTGGCCCGCCATGATGTCGACGTGGTCGAAGGGGTGCACGAGCTCGGCCCCGGTCTCGGCCGCGAACCGGTGCGCCGCAGCCAGGCTGCCCTCGATCGTGGCGCCTTCCAGGTGCACCTGCGCGCCGTAGCCCCTCGTCGCGGCGACCTTGGGCAGCGCCGCGCCGACCGGCATGAACACCGTGGCGCGGATGCCCAGCATCTGCGCGGCGAGCGCCACGCCCTGGGCGTGGTTGCCCGCGCTGGCCGCCACCACCCCGCGGGCACGCTGCGCGTCGTCGAGCCGGGCGATCCTGGTGTAGGCGCCGCGGATCTTGAACGACCCGGTGCGCTGCAGGTTCTCGCACTTCAACCACACCGGCCCGGCGCACAGCTCCGACAACGCGCGGGCCCCCGCGACCGGCGTGGCCGCGACGACCCCGGCGAGCAGCTCGCGGGCTGCCTGGACGTCGACGAGCCCCACGGGGTGCACGGTCGCGGTCACCGGGGCATCCTCGCACCGTTGCCTCGGACGGGCGGACCGGGCATTACGGCGACACGGCGGGTAGCCTCAAGTGCATGCCGTCGCGCCTCCGGACCGTCGCGCCGCTGCTGGTGGCCACGGTGTTGGCGCTCGCGGCGGTGTTCACCGTCCAGCATGCGGCGTGCACGGACCCCGGCCGGTACGTGTCGGTCGGTGACGGGGACTACGTGCTGGTCGGCGGTTGTCTCGCACCGGGCGACATCGTGGTGCCCGACCGCGCGCCCACCCCGACCGTGGGCGCCGAGGTCCCGAACCGCTCGTAGGGTCGCCGCTCACGCCGTGATCGCCGAACCCGGCGGATTCCGTGCGCCTGCGCACGAGATCCGCCAATTCCGGCGATCATCAAGGTGGTCAGGCCCGGGTGAGGGCGCTGCGCAGGTCTTCCAACAGGTCCTCGACGTCCTCGATCCCCACCGACAGGCGCACGAGGTCGTCGGGGACGGCCAGCGCGGACGACGCCACGGACATGTGCGTCATCTGTCCCGGGTGCTCGATCAGCGACTCGACGCCGCCGAGCGACTCGGCGAGTGTGAAGATCTCCGTCGCCGCGCAGACCCGCAGGGCGGCGTCGCGGCCTGCGGCGACGCGGAACGAGACCATGCCGCCGAAGCGGCGCATCTGCTTCGCCGCGACCTCATGCCCCGGGTGCCCGGGAAGGCCCGGGTAGCGCACCTCGGCGACGGCCGGATGGCGGAGCAGCAGTTCCGCGACGCGCTCGGCGTTGTCGCTGTGTCGCTCCATCCGCACGGCGAGGGTCTTGACGCCCCGCAGCGTGAGCCACGCGTCGAAGGGCCCCGGCACCGAGCCCACCGCGTTCTGGGTGAAGAGCAACTGCTCCGCGAGCTCGTCGTCGGAGGTGACCAGCGCCCCGCCGACGACGTCGGAGTGGCCGCCGATGTACTTGGTGGTGGAATGCAGCACCACGTCGGCGCCGAGCGCGAGCGGCGCCTGGAGGTAGGGCGAGGCGAACGTGTTGTCGACGACGAGCCGCGCGCCTGCCACCCGCGCGACGTCTGCGACCGCGGCGATGTCGGCGATGCCCAGCAGCGGGTTGGTGGGCGTCTCACACCAGATCACCCGGGTACGCGGGCGGAGCGCGGCGCGCAGGGCGGCGATGTCGGCGAGATCGACGGGCGTGTGCTCGATGCCCCACGGCCCGAGGACCTTGTCGACCAGCCGGAACGTGCCGCCGTACGCGTCATGCGGGATGACGATGTGGTCGCCGGGGCGCAGCAGCGCCCGCATCAGCACGTCACTGGCGCCCATGCCCGAGCCGAAGGCGATGCCGTGGCGTCCGTCCTCCAGCGCGGCCAGGCACTCCTGCAACGCGGTGCGGGTCGGGTTGGCGCTGCGCGAATACTCGTAGCCCGCCCGCGGACTGCCCACGCCGTCCTGCGCGAACGTGGACGACGGGTGGATCGGCGTGATCACCGCGCCGGTCGTGGGGTCGGGCTCCTGGCCCGCGTGGATCGCCTTCGTCGAGAAGCCGTGCATGGGCCCACGCTACGCGGGCGGGCACGAGGCGCCTCCCCGGGCGGAAGCGCGCCGGGTCACGAGCCCAGGAACGCCAGTACGTCCGAGCGGGTCACCACGCCCGCGGGCTTGCCGTCCACGAGCACCAGCGCCGCGTCGGCCGACGCGAACGCGGTCATCGCCGTCTCCAACGCCTCGCCGGCACCGATCGTCGGTAGCGATGGCGACATGTGCCGCTCCAGCCGGTCGGGCAGCTGGGCGCGGCCGGTGAACAGGGCGTCGAGCAGATCGCGCTCCACGACGGCGCCCACGACCTCCGCCGCCATGACCGGCGGCTCGGCCCGCACGACGGGCATCTGGGAGACGTGGAACTCCCTGAGGTAGTGCACCGCGTCGGCGACCGTCTCGTTCGGGTGCGCGTGCACGAGCGCGGGCATGGCGCCGTCCTTGCCCATCAGCACGTCACCCACGGTGGCGCCCGCGGCGGGCGGCAGAAACCCGTACCCCGCCATCCACGCGTCGTTGAAGACCTTGCCCAAGTAGCCGCGGCCGCCATCGGGGAGTAGGACGACCACCACGGCGTCGGGCGGCAGGTCCGCGGCCACCCGCAGCGCCGCAACCGTCGCCATCCCACACGAACCGCCGACCAGCAGCGCTTCCTCGCGGGCGAGCCGTCGCGTCATCGCGAAGGAGTCACCGTCGGAGACGGCCACGATGCGGTCGCAGATGTCCTTGTCGTACGTCGAGGGCCAGAAGTCCTCACCGACGCCCTCGACCAGGTAGGGCCGACCGGTGCCCCCGGAGTACACGGAGCCCTCCGGATCGGCGCCGATCACCTGTACGCGCCCTTCGGACACCTCTTTCAGGTAGCGGCCCGTGCCGCTGATCGTGCCGCCGGTGCCGATGCCCGCCACGAAGTGCGTGATCCGCCCTTCGGTCTGGGCCCACAGCTCGGGACCGGTCTGGAGGTAGTGCGACTCCGGGTTGTGCTCGTTGGCGTACTGGTTGGGCTTCCAGGCGCCGTCGATCTCGCCGACGAGCCGGTCGGAGACCCGGTAGTAGGAGTCGGGATGATCGGGATCGACGGCGGTCGGGCACACGACGACGCGGGCGCCGTACGCGCGGAGGACGTCGCGCTTGTCCTCGCTGACCTTGTCGGGGCAGACGAAAACGCAGCTGTAGCCCCTGCGCTGGGCGATCATGGCCAGGCCGACGCCGGTGTTGCCCGACGTCGGCTCGACGATCGTCCCGCCCGGACGCAGCTCGCCCGAAGCCTCGGCCGCCTCGACCATGCGCAGCGCTATGCGGTCCTTGACGCTGCCGCCGGGGTTGAAGTACTCGACCTTGGCCAGCACCGGCGCAACGATCCCCGCCGCGACCGCGCCGAGCCGCACGAGCGGCGTGTTCCCGACCAGGTCGGTGACGTGCTGGACGAACTCCATGGCGCCATCCTCGCACCCTGACCGCCGCCGACGGCGGAGCATGTGTCGGCGCGCGGACGATCGGGAACCCTCGCGACGATCGGCGCGTTGGCGCCTTGGGCACGAGGAGTGGTGGCAATGAGTACGTCGAATCCGGCGAGACGGGCAGCTGCGCTGGTCGGGGGCGGAATCGTGCTGCTCGTCGGCATCGTGCTGCTCGTGCTTCCGGGCCCAGGACTCCTGCTGGTGCTCGCGGGTCTGCTCATCCTGGCCAACGAGTTCCCCGCCGTCGAGAAGTACGTCGACCCCGTGCGCAGCCGGGCGATGAAGGCGACGGAAGAGAGCGTGTCGTCTCCGCTGCGGATCGCCGGGTCGATGCTCGCGGGGCTCGTGCTCGTCGCGGCGGGCGTCGTGTGGGGACTGAACAAGCAACTGTGGCTCGGCGGGTGGCCCACGGGCTCCAGCCTCATCCTCTCCGGCGTCGTGTTGCTGGTGCTGCTGGGATACAGCTACCGCCGGGTGCGGACGGGGCAGGCGTCCACCAAATCTCACGATGATCTCACCCGCTCGTAAGATCCCCCTTTTTCCGCAGCTCACCGCCTACGCCGTGCGCGACCACTGAGGACCTACCAGTAGCACAGGGTGTGCGGGGAACCACTTATCGCGCACGTTGTGGTCATCCGGTCGTGCCGACCGGCTACGGCGGGTCTAACCTCAACGCCCTCAGGAGCTCCCCAGCCGACGAGAGGGCACACTCAGCGGCCAAAGGCGTTCCCGTGACCCCACCCACGCCGTCTTCCCGACGCCACACCCAGCGTCCTTCCGGCGGCACCAATCCGGGACCCACCCGATCCCGGACCAGATCACGGGCACAAAGCAGGAGGGGCGTGGCTCGGTGCGTTCTGCCGAGTACGAGCAGGTGGACGAGAGAACACACGAGGCAGCCGACGACAACGAAGGGAAGCTTCACCATCACGTCGGACACGAACTCACCCATGCCGATCTGACGCCTGCGGCCAAGGCCGCGCGGGCGGAAGCCGAGTTGGACGCGCTCGCCGTGAGGGCGAGTGCCGGTGACCAAGCGGCACTGGCTGAGCTGCTGGACCGCATCCGCGGGCCGATCCTGTGGCAGTGTCGGGCGCGGATGAGCGGGCGAACCGTGGGTCAGCAGACTGCCGAGGACGTCGCGCAGGAAGTTCTCATCGCCGTCTGCGGGGCGCTGGGTCGCTTCCGTCCCGCCGAGACCCGCTGGATGGCGTTCGTCTACGGCATCGTCCGCAACAAGGTGATCGACGCCTATCGCGCCGCGAGCCGAGACCGGTCAGACCCGATGGAAGAGCTTCCGGACCACATCGAAGACGACGACCGCGCAGGTCCCGAAGCCGCGCTGCTGCGCTCGGCCGATCTCGCGCTGCTGCAGGAGCTGCTCGCCGAGCTGCCCGACACCCAGCGGGAGGTGCTCGTGCTGCGGGTCGCGATGGGGTACTCGGCGGAGGAAACGGCACGGACGGTCGGCTCGACGCCCGGCGCCGTGCGCGTGACCCAGCACCGGGCGATGCTGCGGCTGCGGGCCCGACTCGCGAAGCGGGCAACCGACGTGGACTGACGTCGAAAGGTTCTGGTGAACGCGGGCCGCTCTTATGCGCGCTCCACACAGCGCAACCCCCGCTCCGGAGTCCACCACTCGATCCGCAGCATCGTGGCTTCCGGGTTGAGCGCGGTGAGCACGACCTCGCGCAGGTCGGCCTTGAACAGCTCGCCCTCCATGCCCTCGACGAGGCCTGCGGGCACGGCGACCCCTGCGACCTTCGCGTCGCCCGCCCACGTGGCCTCCTGCCCATCCGGTGGCGCCGTCGACGAGGCGTGCAGGGCGAAGCGCGGGTCGCGGCGCAGGTCGGCGCCCTTGCGCGCGTTCGGCATCGACCCGAAGGTCAGCTCGCCGTCGGCGAACTGCACCTCGATGCCCGAGATGCGCGGTGCGCCGTCGGCGCGCAGGGTGGCAATCGTCTTGTGCTTGTGGGCATCGAGGACCGTACGCACCCGCGCGGCGAACGCGGGTTCGGCGGTCTCGACCTCGCTCCAAGTGGCCATGGTGATGACCGTCCCACCTGGCACCGACATTTTCCCGGAACCGTCGGTGGCCACGCGTAGAGTCGGCCTCCTCGGACACGGAGGAGGTTCCCGACGATGCCAGAAGCCGTGATCGTCGCAGCGGCGCGCTCGCCGATCGGCCGCGCGTTCAAGGGCTCGCTCACGAGCATCCGGCCCGACGACCTCGCCGTGCAGCTGGTGCGCGCCGCGCTGGCCCAGGTGCCCCAGCTCGATCCCACCCAGGTCGACGACCTGATGCTGGGCTGCGGCCTGCCCGGCGGTGAGCAGGGCTTCAACATGGCCAGGGTCGTCGCCGTGCTCCTCGGCTGCGACACCCTCCCCGGCACGACGATCACCCGCTACTGCTCGTCCTCGCTGCAGACCACGCGCATGGCGCTGCACGCCATCAAGGCGGGCGAAGGCGACGTGTTCATCTCCGCGGGCGTCGAGACGGTCTCGCGCTTCGCCAAGGGCAGCTCCGACGCGTGGCCCGACACGCACAACCCGATCTTCGGCGACGCCGAGGACCGGTCCCGGCACGTCGCGGAGGACGGCGCCGACGACTGGAGCGATCCGCGCGACGACGAGCACCTGCCCGACATCTACATCGCGATGGGCCAGACCGCGGAGAACGTCGCCCGCTTGAAGGGCGTGTCGCGGGAGGACATGGACCACTTCGGCGTCCGGTCGCAGAACCTCGCCGAGAAGTCGATCGCCGACGGCTTCTTCGCCCGTGAGATCACCCCGGTCACGCTGCCCGACGGCAGAGTGGTCAGCGTCGACGACGGCCCCCGCGCAGGCGTCACCTACGAGGCGGTGAGCCAGCTCAAGCCGGTCTTCCGTCCCGATGGCCGGGTCACCGCAGGCAACTGTTGCCCACTCAACGACGGCGCGGCGGCCCTGGTGATCATGTCCGACACGAAGGCAGCAGAGCTCGGCATCACACCGCTCGCGCGCGTTGTCTCCACGGGGGTCACGGCGCTCTCACCGGAGATCATGGGCCTCGGCCCGGTCGAGGCGAGCCGGCAGGCGCTGGCCAGAGCGGGCATGACGATCGACGACATCGACCTCGTCGAGATCAACGAGGCGTTCGCCGCGCAGGTGCTCCCGTCCGCTCGCGAACTGGGCATCGACGAGGACAAGCTCAACGTCAACGGCGGCGCGATCGCGTTGGGGCACCCGTTCGGCATGACCGGCGCGCGCATCACCACCACGCTGCTCAACGGCCTGCGCGCGCGCGACAAGACGATCGGCCTCGAGACGATGTGCGTCGGCGGCGGCCAGGGCATGGCGATGGTCCTGGAGCGGCTGAGCTAGTCCCGTTCACTTCATGATCGCCGGAACTGGCGGATTTCGTGCGCAGATGCACGGAATCCGACGGGTTCGGTGATCATTGCGCGAGGTTCGGTGTCGAGAATGGCGACGGCCCGACTCCCCCACTCGAAAGGGTGCCGGGCCGTCGGGCAACTGCGCGTCAGTTCTCGCGCAGGTAGCTGAGCAGTCGCAGGATCTCGATGTAGAGCCACACCAGCGTGGTCATCAGGCCGAAGGCGATGTACCAGGCGAGACGCGCCGGTGCGCCGCCACGGATGGCCTGGTCGGCCTGGTCGAAGTCGAGCAGGAGGCTGAACGCCGCCACCCCGATCACGACGAGGCTGAAGATGATCGCCAGCGGGCCGCCGTCGCGCAGCCCGGTGTTGATGCCGAAGAGGCTCATCACCAGGTTGAACAGCAACAGGACGATGACGCCGACCATGGCGCCCAGCAGCCACTTCGTGAACCGCGGCGTGACCCGCACCGCGCCGGTCTTGTAGACCACCAGCATGCCGATGAAGACGCCCGCGGTGCCGACGACCGCTTGTAGCGCGATCCCGGGATAGACGTTGTTGAGCACGCCGGTGATGCCGCCCAGCGCCACTCCCATGGCCGCCGAGTACAGCAACACCAGTGGCGCCTGCGCGAGCTGCGGCTTGAAGATCAGCACCAGGGAGACGACGAAGCCGACGAGGAACGCGGGCAGCGCCAGAGCGTAAAGCCCCAGCACGGCGGTGAGGACACCGGTGACGATGGCCGTGGCCGCGGTGAGGCCCGTCTTCATCACGACGTCGTCGATGGTGAGTGGACGATCGGTGCCTACGCGACCCGTGCCGACCTGCCCCGGCTGCGATCCGGCGAAGGCGGCCCCGCCCTGCTGGCCGAACGTGGCGTACCCCTGGTTCCGCGACAAGTTGCGGAACGCCGGGTTGCTGCTGCTACGCACCTGGTCCTCCTTGTTGAACCTCTGACCATCCGTCCAACGCGCGAGCGGCTCGGCTCGTTCCCGGCAGGTAAAAGTTACTTTACCCACCGACCGCAGCCGACAGCCAGATCATGCCGCAGTGCCGCCGCCGGGGGGAGCAAGGGCGAGGATCACGGGCAAGCGATCAAGCGCAGGGGATCAAGCGCAGGGCATCAACGGCGGGGATCGAGGGCGATGCCCGCGTTCTCCAACTGCGCCTCGGTCAGCAGCCGGGCGAACGGACGATCCGATTCGGTGGCCGCCGTCAGGGGCGCGTCGACCCCCACGATGCGGCATGCCTGCACCAACGTGTCGTCGTAGGCGGCCAGCAGCGCGAGGTGGCGCACCTGCGTCGGCGGGCGTCCACACACCTCGCGGCGCAGCCTGCGCAAGTTGCCCACCACCGACTCCAGCGACGGCCCTTCCGGGCGGCGGCGTTGCACCCGACGATCAAGGAGGTGACCGACGACAGGCGGCAGCGTCCGGACGGCCACCCACACCAGCACCGTGGGACTGGCGGCAATCAGAACGTAGATCAGCACGTCAACGAGGACGGAGCCGTTTCCCGGCACACCGTAAGAATACGCGCTGACGGGAGGAACGTCCCCTGGGTTTAGCGCGTCCCGCTGCCGGGGAAATCCGGCCTTATGTGGGCATTCTTTTCACGACGGTTGCGGATGTGGCTGATTCTGGCGATCGGGGTGCCTGTGGCCGCTTGGCTGCTCGGGCGGATCGGTGACGTCATCGAGTCCAGGCAGGGGCCGAACCAGGCCAGCCGCACCCTGCAGTCCCTGCGGCGCTGGCTGCAGAACCGCTCGACCGGCCCGTTCGCCCGCCGCAGCGCGGACCCCACGAGCGTCCGCGACCCCGGCGCCCCCGCTCACTGACCCGCTGTAGCCCCGGTCAACAGCCCGTCAGCGGGTGAGGCCGTGCAGCAGCAGGTCGGCGAGGTGGCGGTAGGCGTCCGCGTCGGCCAGGCCGGTGGCGGCGGCCAGCTCGCGTTGCTGGATGCGCACAGTGGTGGCGCTGACGACGTCGCCGACGAAGCCCGCATGCACCGCCCGGAACTCCCCCGCGGCGACCCCCGCGTCCACCAGCTCCGTCACGCGCCGGGCAGCGGCGCGGGTGTTGCGCCCGTAGACCTCGGCCGCGGGCGTGAACCCGGCCACGTCCGCGAGGAACTCCGGCGACGCAGGCGCCAGCTCGGTCGCCACGGCGTGCAGGTAGGCCGCCACCTTGGCGGCCGCCCCAGGCACGCCCGCGACGGCCGCCTCCACCCGTTCGGTCGCGCCGCGGAAGAAGTGCACGACGGCCGCTCTGACCAGCTGCTCTTTGCTCCCCGCCAGCGCGTAGAGCGTGCGCTTGGAGCACCGCAGCCTGGCCGCCAGATCGTCGAGGGTGAAAGCGCTGAAGCCCTCGCTCAGCAGGAGGCCGACCAGCGCGTCGAACAGCTCGGCACGGCGGGCGAGGGTGCGCGGCATCTGGCCAGCTTAGCGGGCCTGTTCTACCCTGAGTGGTACTGAAGTACCTCGGCTAGTACCACTTGGAGTGACATGGCCGTCGAGCGCCTGCTGCCGACCCAGGAGTCTCGCGATCTCCTCGCCCTCGTCCGCGATGTTGCCGACAAGGAGCTCGCGCCGCGGGTCGAGGAGCACGAGCGGGCAGAGACCTATCCCGAGGGCCTGTTCGCGACGCTCGCCGAGGCCGGGCTGCTCGGGCTGCCCTACCCGGAGCAGTGGGGCGGCGGCGGCCAGCCCTACGAGGTGTACCTGCAGATGCTGGAGGAGTTCGCCATCCGGTGGGCGGCCGTGGCGGTGGCCATCAGCGTGCAGGGGCTGGCCTGCCATCCCGTCGCGGCCTTCGGCTCCCGTGAGCAGCAGGAACGGTGGCTGCCGCGACTGGTCTCCGGTGAGCTGCTCGCCGGGTACTCCCTGTCCGAGCCGCAGGCAGGCTCCGACGCGGCCGCGCTGACGTGCAAAGCCGAGCGGGTCGACGCGGGCTACCGGATCACCGGCACCAAAGCGTGGATCACCCACGGCGGCAAGGTCGATCTCTACGCGCTGTTCGCCCGCACCGGCGAAGGCAGCGGCGGCATCTCCTGCTTCCTCGCGCCGGGGCAGGTCGGAGGGCTGTCCTTCGGCAGGCCGGAGGAGAAGATGGGGCTGCACGCCATCCCGACGGTCACCGCACACTGGGACGGCGCGGTGATCGACGCCGACCGGCTGGTCGGCCGCGAGGGCCAAGGGTTGCAGATCGCGTTCAGCGCGTTGGACGCAGGCCGGTTGGGCATTGCCGCGGTGGCCACCGGCATCGCGCAGGCGGCGTTGGACGCTGCCGTCGACTATGCGCACGAGCGCAGGGCGTTCGGCCGCTCGATCATGGATCACCAGGGCCTCGGGTTCCTGCTGGCCGACATGGCCGCCGCCGTGGACTCCGCGCGCGCCACCTACCTCGACGCCGCGCGCCGCCGCGACAGCGGCCTGGCCTACAGCCGCCAGGCGTCCGTGGCGAAGCTGGTCGCCTCCGACGCGGCGATGAAGGTGACCACCGACGCCGTCCAGGTGCTCGGCGGATACGGCTACACGCGCGACTTCCCGGTCGAGCGCTACATGCGCGAAGCCAAGATCACCCAGATCTTCGAGGGCACCAACCAGATCCAGCGGCTGGTCATCAGCAGGAGTCTCGCGCGCGGCTGACCGATGAGTTCGGGCCGCGTAGGCCGTCTTCAGTGCATGGACCTTCCTGACGGCCCGCGGAAGGTCCTGCCAGGAGAACGTACGGGGGACGACGACACGCCTGTTCCAGCGCGTCCCGGCCCGGCGTTCCGGCGGCGGACGGTGACGATCCCGGCCCAGGCCACCGTGCCCTTCGTCGAGGACGATTGGGTCGGCGCCCTGGTGTTGATCCAGCAGGGGACCGTGGACCTGTGCTGCTCGCGCGGGGGACGCCGCCGCTTCGTCAAGGGCGCGGTCCTCTTCCTCAACGGCCTCGGCTTGACGGAGCTACACAACCCCGGCGTCGAGGACGTGGTGCTGGTCGCGCTGTCCCGCGGAGCAGCCGACGGGTAGGCCAGTCGGTCGGAAATGGCCTGCCCGGCGTCGGCCCGCAGCTTCTAGCGTGGGCCCATGCGCATCCGAGTCATCGACGCCTTCACCGACCGCCCGTTCGCAGGCAACCCCGCCGCCGTCTGCCTCCTCGAAGGGCCCGCGTGGCCGGACGAGGCGTGGATGCAGCAGGTGGCGGCGGAGATGAACCTCGCCGAGACCGCGTTCGCCCTCCCGCACACCGGCGCGGAGGCGGACTGGGGCCTGCGCTGGTTCACCCCGACCGTCGAGGTGGCGCTGTGCGGGCACGCCACCCTCGCCACCGCGCACGCCCTGCGCGCCGACGGCCTGCTCGACGGCCGCGTCCGGTTCGCCACCCGCTCCGGAGTGCTCACGGCCGAGGCGGGCGACGACGAGGCGATCACGCTCGACTTCCCCGCCGCTCTGCTGACGCCGATCGACCCGCCTGAGGGGGTCGCCGACATGCTCGGTGCGCCCCCGGTGTCCGCATTCGAGACGGGAACGCTCGGCGACCTGCTCGTCGAGGTCGCCGACGAGGCCGCGGTCCGCGGACTGCGCCCCGACTACGCGCGGATCGCGCAGTTGCCCTACCGCGGCGTCACCGTCACCGCCGCGGGCTCGGGATCGGGCGCCCACGACTACGTCTCCCGCTTCTTCGCGCCCGAGGTCGGCGTCCTGGAGGACCCGGTCACCGGCAGTGCGCACACCGCGCTCGCGCCGCTGTGGTCCGCGCGCTTCGGCCGTAACGACCTGGTCGGTCTGCAGGCCTCGACGCGCTCCGGCATCGTGCGCACCCGGCTCGCGGGCGCCCGCGTGCTGCTCACCGGCCACGCGGTGACCACGCTGGAGGGCACGTTGCTGGCCGTCCGCACCCCGGCCCTCACGCCCTGACCGGCCGCGTCACGGGGTAAGGGCGTTCTTCCCGATCACGTCCGCGTAGTAGCGCGCGCTGCTCTTCGGTGTGCGCTGCTGCGTGGCGTAGTCCACGCGCACGATCCCGAAGCGCTTGCTGAACCCCCACGCCCATTCGAAGTTGTCCATCAGCGACCAGAGGTAATACCCCATCACCGGCGCGCCCGCCGTGATCGCGGCGTGCACGGCGGTCAGATGGGCCCGGAGGTAGTCGATCCGGTCGGGGTCCTCGACCCGCCCGTCGGGGCCCACCGCATCGGGGAACGCCGCGCCGTTCTCTGTGACGAGCAGCGGCAGGCCGGGACACTCGTCCGCGAGGCGCAGCAGCAGTTCGGTGAGCCCGCGCGGGTCGACGGTCCAGCCCATCTCCGTGTAGGGCCCTGGCCTGCGGGGGAACTCCACGTCGTCCGCGGCCACCCAGGGGGTGGCGTCGGCGTCCCCGTGCCCGTCGGCGTGCTCCTTGGGCCGCTCGCGCGTCCAGTGCCGCACCCACGTGGGCGTGTAGTAGTTCAGCCCCAATGCGTCGAGCGGCGCGGCGATCACCTCGAGGTCGCCGGGCAGGACGAACCCCCAGTCGGTGACCGCGGCCGTGTCGGCCTGGACGTCGGCCGGGTAGCGCCCGTGCAGGATCGGGTCGAGGAACACACGGTTCTGCAGCCCCTCCACCCTGCGCGCGGCTTCGGCGTCGGCGGCCGAGGCGGTCTCGAGCCGGACCCACGCGAGGTTGAGCGTCATGGCGACCTGAGCGGACGGGGCCGCTCGCCGAATCGCGGCGGCGGCGAGGCCGTGGGCGAGGTTGAGGTGGTGCACGGCCGTGAGCGCGGCCGCCCCGTCGGTGCGGCCCGGCGCGTGTACTCCGCTGGCGTAACCCAGGTATGCGCTGCACCACGGCTCGTTCAGCGTGGTGAACATCGGAACCCGGTCGCCGAGCGCCGCGGCCACCACCTCGGCGTACTCACCGAACCGCTCGGCGGTCGCCCGCGCCGTCCAGCCGCCCGCGTCTTCCAGCGCCTGCGGGAGGTCCCAGTGGTACAGCGTGGGGGCCGGGGTGATGCCGTTCGCCAACAGGGCGTCCACGAGCTCGGAGTAGAAGGCCAGGCCCTCGTCGTTCACCGGCCCGAGCCGCTCCGGGCTGACCTGCGGCGTGATCCGCGGCCAGGCCACGGAGAAGCGGTAGGCGGTCAGGCCCAGCTCCGCCATCAGCGCGACGTCCTCGCGGAAGCGGTGGTAGTGGTCGACCGCGACGTCCCCGTTGTCGCCGTCCTGCGTGGCCCCTGGCGTGTGCGAGAAGGTGTCCCAGATCGACGGCGTGCGGCCGCCCTCGGCGACGGCCCCCTCGATCTGGTACGCCGCGGTCGCCGTGCCCCACTTGAAACCGTCCGGGAAACGCAGGACGGCCGCCTCGGCGGCCGTACCGGGTCGGGTGGTCGTCATCCCTTCACCGCCCCGGCGATGGTGCGGCCGACGATCTGCCTGCCCAGCAGCACGAACCCCGCGACGACCGGCAAGGTCCCGACCAACGTCCCGGCCATGATCACGGAGGTGTCCGGGACGTACCCGCTGCCGAGGTCGTTCAGCGCGACCTGCACCGTCGGGTTTGCCGAGTCCAGCGCGATGACCGGCCAGAAGAAGTCGTTCCACGCCGCCATGAAGGTGAGCATGCCCAACACTGCCATGCCGGGGCGCGCGATCGGGAGTGCCACCGAGACGACGGTGCGCAGTGACGTGGCGCCGTCGACCCTGGCTGCGTCGAGAGAGCGCTCTCAGGGCAGGGTGGCTCGTGCGCGAAAACCGTCGCTCTAGCGACGGTTTCCGCGCACGGCCTTCACTGGACGGACGGCCAGTCGGCGCTCGGCCTGCAGACGACGACGCGAGCCGCGCCGGAGACACCCCAGTCGCCGACGGCGTCCGGCACGGCGTAGACCTGCCCGCGCTCGATCGGCTGTGACTCCCCCGCTCCCGCCCAACCGAGCGCACCGCGACCGTCGAGCACCACCAGCACCGCAAACCCGCGCGGCACGGCGACGGTCTCATCGCCGTCCGGAACGGCCACGTCGACCCGGAAGAACGGATCGGCGGCCTGCGGCAGAACCCGCATCAACGCACCGCCGCGCACGTCCGGGTCCAGGTGCTGCGTGATGAGACCCAGCTGCGTCGGACTGAGCGCGTGCCTGCTGACCGTTCCGAAGGCGCGCTCGAAACCGAGGCCGAGGTGGGACTCCTCCCGCGTCGCGGTGGTCACCGACCATTCGAGCAGGATGGAGAAGTCGGTGGGCTCCTGGACCTCGACGACGAACACGCCCGCACCGGTGGCGTGCGCCTGACCCGCGGGCACGACGATGCCGTCGCCCGGCCGCACACTGATCTTGTTCATCCGGCTGAGCATCCAGTCGGAGTCCTGGGCGTCGACGCGCGCCGCGAGCTCGTCCTGGTCGAGGTCCTCGGTGAACCCGACCCAGACCGCCGGGTCGTCCCCGTGGGTTTCGAGCACGTACCAGGCCTCGGTCTTGCCGTAGCAGGAGTGCAGGTGATCGCGGGCGAAGCCGCGGGTGGGGTGGACGTGGACCGGCAGCCGCTGGCCCGCGTCGAGCAGCTTCACCAGGATGCCGGTGTCCGCGGGGCCTGCCCCGGGTGCGCCGTGCGCCGAGCCCGTCCATGCCGTCGGGTCGGACTCGACGAGCGCAGCGAACAACGACCCATCGGCCAGCCTGCTCCGTCCGACGTCCGGTTGGTCCGCCCGGTGCACCGTCGAGGCCAGCCACTCCTCCGGCCTGCGCGGCGAGGGGAACGGAACCCCGCGCAGGGCGGCCAGCCGTTCCCCGCCTCGGTAGTAGTGGTCGACGATGGTCGTGGGCGGCAGCAGTACGGGGCGGGCGGCGATCACCAACGGAATGTTGCCCAATACCGCCTGGCCAGGTCCAGTCTGCCCGGGGTGGCCTGCGCAGCCCGACGCGTCGAGGCCGCCGAGGCCGGAGGGGAGAGACATGACCACCAGCGATGCGCTGACGCTTGCCCGCGAGGAGCGCGCTGATCTCCTCGACCTGCTCACCGGCCTCACACCCGCCCAGTGGGAAGCGCCGTCACTGTGCGCGGGATGGCGGGTCCGCGACGTCGTCGCGCACATGTTCAGCTACGAGGAACTCGGCTTCGGCGGCCTCGTCGGTCGTTTCCTGCGGGGTCGTGGCCGCCCCGACGACGTCAACGCGGCCGCGCTCGCGGCCTACGCCAACCGCAGCACCGACGACCTGGTCAGGCTCGTACAGCAGCACCTGCAGCCCCGAGGGATCACCGCGGGCTTCGGCGGCCGGATCGCGCTTACCGACGGCCTGATCCATCACCAGGACATCCGCCGTCCGCTCGGCCTGCCCCGCGCGATCCCGGCCGAGCGGCTGCTGACCGCCCTCGACTTCGCCCGTACCGCCCCTCTGATCGCGGCGGCGAAACGGATCCGCGGGCTGAAGCTGGTGGCGACCGACCTCGACTGGACGGCAGGCAGCGGGCCCGTCGTCGAAGGCCCTGGCGAGTCGCTGCTCATGGCCATCGCCGGGCGCCGGGGCACGACCGCCGAGCTCACCGGGCCGGGGCAGCCGACGCTGGGCGAGCGCATCGACGCGTGACGGGCCGGGGTCCCGGCTGACGTCGAGTCGGCAGCGGCGGTGCTTCGTCGAACTGCCATCGTGGTCGCATGACCACGCTGGACCCGAAGACGGACCTACACGAATATCTGCGCAGCGCCCGCCAGGCCGTGCTGCGGAAGCTTTCCGGCCTGTCCGAATACGACGTCCGCCGCCCCCTCGTGCCCACCGCCACCAACCTGCTCGGCCTCGTCAAGCACCTCGCCACTGTGGAGTGGGGCCACTTCGGGGCCGCGTTCGGCCGCCCGTTCGCCGAGTCGCTGCCGTGGGTGGACGATCCTGCCGCCGCACCCAACGCCGACATGTGGGCGACGGCGGACGAGTCGCGCGAGCGCATCGTCGGGCTCTACGAGCAGATCACGGCGCATTCCGACACGGTGATCGACGCGCTGCCGCTGGACGCGGTCGGGCAGGTGCCGTGGTGGCCGCCGGACAGTCGCGAGGTCACGCTGCAGCACATCCTGCTCCACACGGTCGCCGAGTCGCACCGGCACGCAGGCCACGCCGACATCGTCCGCGAGCTGATCGACGGGTCCGCAGGGCTCCTCGACCGCGGCGACATGCTGCCGGAAGGCGACGCGGCATGGTGGCAGCGCCATCATTACCGGGTGGAGCAGGCCGCGCGACGCGCAGCCGCCGGCTGAAGGAGGACGGGATGGGCAAGGTCGTCGCCTCGGCGTCGATGTCGCTGGACGGCTACATCGCAAAAGACGACAACACGATCGGCCGGTTGTTCGACTGGCTGCAGAACGGGGAGGTGGTGCTCCCTACGGCGACGCAGGACATCACGCTCCACCTGAGCAGGCAGAGCGCCGAGTATTGGGGAGGGTGGGTCTCCCGGCTCGGCGCCCTGGTGTGCGGGCGGACGCTGTTCGACTTCACCGACGGGTGGGGTGGCAGGCACACGATGGACGTGCCTGTCGTCGTCGTGACCCACCACGTGCCCACGGACTGGATCGAGGCCCACCCCGGCGCCCCGTTCCATTTCGTCACCGACGGGGTCGCGGCCGCCGTAGCGAAGGCGCAGGAGATCGCAGGCGAAGCCATCGTGGCGGTGACCGCGGGTACCGTCGCTCGGCAGTGTCTCGAACTCGGGCTGCTCGACGAGGTCGCGGTCGACCTGGTGCCGGTCGTGATGGGGAAGGGTCGCCCGTTCTTCGGGGAGATGTCGATCGAGGACGTGCCGCTCGGTGACCCGACCGTGTGCGTACAGGGGGACCGGGTGACGCACCTCGTGTTCCCCGTGGGCACTCGGAACAGTTGACGAAACGGTTGGGCCCTGCGCCACACCATGGGCCGTGGTGTGCTGGAGGCGTGGAAATCCTGCCGTTCCTGATGGTGAGCGCGGTGATCTCGGTCGTCCCGGGCGTGGACATGGCGCTGGTCACCCAGCAGGTGTTGCTGCGGGGCGGCAAGCGGGCCTGTTCGCCGTCACCGGGATCGTCACCGGTTCCAGCGTCCAGGCCGTCGCGGCCACCGTCGGGCTGTCGGCGCTGCTTGCCGCCTCCCAGCCTGCCTTCGCCGCGGTCAAGATCGCGGGCGCGGTGTACCTGTTGTGGCTGGGCGCTCAGACACTGTGGCGTGCCCGCCGATCGGCGCCCGAAGCAGCGGAGCGACGGTTGGAGGACGCGGCCACGCCGTCGGGTTGGCGCAGCTACCGCTCAGGGCTGCTGACCAACCTGCTCAACCCGAAGATCATGGTCTTCTACGTGACGTTCCTGCCGCAGTTCGTCGATCCTGGTCCCGGCGCGGTCGCCCGGACCGGTCTGCTCGCGGCGCTGTTCCTGGTGGTTGCCTCGGCGTGGCTGCTGGGTTACGTCGTGCTACTGCAGCGTCTGCGCGGCGTGCTGTCGCGTGGGGCGGTGCGGCGGCGCATGGAGCAGGTCACCGGCGTCGTCCTGGTCGGCTTGGGCGTCCGGCTCGCCGTCGAGCACTGATGAGCTGACGCGCTGCCGTAATCGCCGAGATCGGGACAGGCTCGTCCCTGCCGAGCCGCCGGAGGCATCAGGCTTGCGGAGAACGATGAGAACCGCGGTCGGCGTCGGTCCTCCTTGCCGGAGGACGACCTGCGCATGCGTGGGTCACTGCAATGGTGGAAGGACTGAGCATGGGAAGACTGATCTATCTGGCACCAGCGTCGTTGGACGGGTTCATCGGCGACGAGGACTACTCGTGGTCGGCACCGTTCGCCGAGGAGATCATGTCGGTGCTGACCGCGAGCCTCGCGGATGTCGGCACCTACCTCTACGGGCGGCGGACCTACGAGACGATGGCGGTATGGGAGACCGACCCGGCAGTAGCCGAGCAGTCCCCCGAGGCCGCAGGGTTCGCCGCGATGTGGCAGGAAGCGGACAAAGTCGTGTTCTCCTCGACGTTGTCGCAGGTGCGCACGCGACACACCCGTCTGGAACGGCAGCTCGACGCGCAACTGGTGGACGAGACCAAGGCCGCGAGCCGGGGTGATCTGACCATCGGGGGCCCGACGCTGGCCGCCGAAGCGTTGCGGTTGAACCTGGTGGACGTTGTGGAGCTGCTGTGGTGCCCGGTACTGCTGGGCGGCGGCATCCCGGTGCTGTCGGCGGGGGTGCGTCGGGACCTGAGGTTGCGGCGCGAGCGGCGGCTCAGCAACGGTGTGGTCCAGGCCACCTACGAGGTGATCGGGCCAGTACAGCCGTAAGCAGTGGCTTGCTGTTGCAGCGGCAGTTCACCCGAGCGGGCCGGGCGGTCAGTGCCCCCGGTGGGACTCGAACCCTTTTGGGGGGATCAGTCCCCCGACGTAATATGCCGCTGAACTACCGTCACACGCCCTCCGCGATCACAGCGTCGTCAACTTTGGCGCGTACTCGGCGCGCGGGCGACCGGTGCACAGACGTGCGTCAGCATCCTGACGACATCGAGTAACGACGC
>DASWUV010000191.1:0-4926 GCA_036401495.1 Pseudonocardia sp.
GTAGGCGGGCTGGTCGACCCCCTTCGCGTAGTCCCACGGCTCCCACGTGAGCATGGGCGTGGCGCCGCGGCCGACGACGAGGTCGGCGAAGTCGGTCGGGAAGTCGGGCGTGTGCGCCCAGTCCCGGTAGTCCATGACCACCGACGGCTTCTTGCCGCCCGCGGATGCGGTGTAGGCGTCGAGCTCGGGGACCTCGCCCAGCGACCCGTCGACGGTCACGCCCGCATAGACCTTCCCGGACGGCGGCGCGACGGCCGCTGCACTCGTCCCCTGGACCGTCGCAGCCCCCGCAACGAGCACAGCAACTACGGCAGCCACCCTGCCCAGGCGTCGGAACACCGTGGCCATCGGCCCTCCCTCGTGTACTCCATATGAGGGTAGGGGCTACGACGTACGGCCGCTCTACAACGCAAGGTGGAGCCGCAGCGCGGCGTCGACGTCGGCCATGCGACGGCCGTCCACCCGCCCGATCCGCTGGCCGATGCGGCTCACGGCCACCGCGCGTACCTGCTCGGCCTGCACCTTCGAGTCGCGGTGCAGGCCGCTCTCCGCGGCGGACAGCAGCACCTGGAAGGGATAGATCCGCTCGACGTTCGACGTGATCGGCAGCACCGTGATCACGCCCCGCCCCAGCCGTTCCGCGGTCGCGTTCGCCCCGTCATTGCTGACGATCAGGGCCGGACGCGTCTTGTCGGCCTCAGCCTTCCTGGCAGGCGCGAACTCGACCAGGCGTACCTCACCGCGCCGCATCCAGCCCGTCCGCCGTCACGGTGTCCCAGGTCGTCTCGTCATCGTCGGACCACTCCGCCCATGCGGCCGCATAGTCGGCGCTCAGCTCGCGGGCGCGCAGCAGCGCGAGCGCTTCCTGCAGCACGCCGGACCGCGACGGCACGCCGTGGCTGTGCGCGTACTCGTCGAGGAAGACGACGTCGCCGTCCGACAGGCTGACACTCAGCTTCACACCCGAGATGCTACCTCGGATGCTACCGGCCGGGGAGGTCGTCGATGGCCTGCTGGATGCGTTTCACCGACACCGGGTAGCGGGTGCGCATCGGGTGGGCGTACAGGCTGACCCGCAGCTCCTCGATCATCCAGCGGATCTCGGCCAACTCGGGGGAGGCCACCGTGCCCTGGGGCAGGGCGGCCAGCAGCTGCCCGTACTCGTCGGCGACGACCCGCACCTGCGCCGTCCACTCCGCGTCCCGGGCGGGGTCGACGCGCAGCTTCTCGATCCGGCGCAGCACAGCCTCCAGGTAGCGCACCACGTCGGCCAGCCGGGTGGCGCCGTCGCGGGTCACGAAGCCGGGGCCGACGAGGTCGGCGAGCTGCGCCGTGAGGTCCGGCGGCACCACGCGAAGGTCGGGCAGCTCCGCCTGGACGCGGTTCCATCCCGCCAACACCGCGCGGGCCGCGTCCACGACCTGCAGCGTGGTGGAGCCCAGCCGCTTCCCGAAAAGTCCGCTCAGCCTGGCGTAGCCGCGCTCATCCCAGACCGAGCCGCCCGCTGCGTGGATCAGCGCGTCGGCGGCGGCCGCCGCGCAGTCCTCGACGAGTGCGCCGACCGATCCGTCCGGGTTGCGGGCGAGCGTCAGCTTGGCGGCGTTGTCCAGACCGCGCTGCACCTGACGCACGGGCGAGGGCGTGTCGAGCAGCAGGAGGCGCCGCAGTCCGCGGGCGTGGGCGGCGTCGCGCTCCGCGGCGGTCGGGAACACCCGCACGTCCACCGATGCGCCCCGGTCGACCAACCCCGGATACCCGTTCACGACGTGCCCGCCCCGGCGCACGCCGATCTCCCGCGGCAGGTCCCCGATCGTCCACGTCGTGAGCCCCACACGCTCCAGTTCCGCTCCCGCGGCGGCCAGCTCGGCGCGCACCCGAGGAGCCAGCTGCCGGCGCAGCGCGTCGAGATCGGTGCCGCGGGCGACCTCGCGGCCGTCGGCGTCGACCACCCGGAACGTCACGGTCAGGTGTTCGGGAAGCCGGTCGAGCTCCCAGGCCGAGCGCGGGATCTCCACCCCGCGCATGCGGCCCAGCTCGCGCTCCAGCCCGTCGAGCAGCGGCTCGTCCCCCGCGGTGAGCAGGCTCAGCACCGCGCGGGCGTGGTCGGGCGCGGGAGCGAACTGTCGCCGCAGCGTCTTGGGCAGCGTCTTGATCAGCGCGGTGACCAGCTCTTCCCGCAGCCCCGGCACCTGCCAGGTGAACGGCGTCGGGTCGACCTGATGCAGCGCCGCCACCGGCACGTCGACCGTGATCCCGTCGTCCCGGCGGCCCGGCTCGAACGCGTAGGACAGCGGCAGCGTGAGGCCGCCCGCCTCGACGTGGTCGGGGTAGGCAGCCGGGTCCACCGCGCCCGCTTGGGCCGTGCGGACCATGGCGTCGGTGAAGTCGAGCACGCTCTTGTCGCGCTGCTTGCGCCACCACGTGTCGAAATGTTTGCCGGAGACGACGTTCGCGGGGATCCGCCCGTCGTAGAACGCGACGAGCGTGTCCTCGTCGACGGAGAGGTCGCGGCGCCGCGCCCGCGTCTCCAGCTCCTCGACGTCCTCGAGCAGCGCGCGGTTGGCCTGGAAGAAGGGGTGCCGGGTGTCCCAGTCGCCCTCGACGAGCGCGTGCCGGATGAACAGCTCGCGCGCCACCTCGGGGTCGATGCGCCCGTAGTCGACCCGTCGATCGACGACGATCGGGATCCCGTACAGCGTGACCCGCTCGACCGCGACGGCCGCTGCGCGCTTGCGTGACCAGTGCGGATCTGAATACGTCTGTTTGACGAGATGTCCGGCCAGCGGCTCGATCCACTCCGGATGGATCCGGGCGACCGTGCGCGCGAACAGCCGTGAGGTCTCCACCAGCTCGGCCGCCATCACCCAGCGCGGGTTCTTCTTGGCCAGCGGGGAGCCTGGGAAGATCATGAACTTGGCCCCGCGCGCACCCAGGTATTCGCGCGTCTCGCCTTCACGCAGGCCCACCTGGGAGAGCAGACCGGAGAGGACGGCGATGTGGATGTTGTCCGCCGCCGGGCCGCTTGCGGGTCCGGTCGTCGGCACCGTGGCGTCGGTGTCGCCCTCGGTGAGCCCCGCGTTGCGGGCGGCCTGCCGCAGCTGCGTGTGCAGGTCCTGCCACTCCCGAATACGCAGGAAATGCAGGAAGTCCGCGCGCAGCTCCTTGCGGAACTGGCTGCCCGACAGCGCTTTGCGGCGTTCGGCGACGTGCCGCCACAGGCTGAGGTAGGAGAGGAAGTCGGAGCCTTCGGCGTTGAAGCGCGCGTGCTTCTCGTCGGCGGCCTGGCGATGCTCGACGGGCCGCTCCCTGGGGTCCTGCACGGACAGCGCGGCCGCGATCACGAGCACCTCGCGCAGACACCCGTTGCGGTCGGCTTCGACGAGCATGCGGCCCAGCCGCGGGTCGACCGGCAGCGTGGACAGGGCGCGCCCGGTGGGGGTGAGGGCGCGGCCGTCGAGCGCGCCCAGCTCGTGCAGCAGCCCGATGCCGTCGTTCACCGCGTGGTTCTCCGGCGGGTCGACGAACGGGAACGCGGTGATCTCACCGAGGTCGAGCGCGACCATCTGCAGGACGACCCAGGCCAGGTTGGTGCGCAGGATCTCGGGGTCGGTGAACGCGGGACGGGCGTCGAAGTCGTCTTCGGCGTAGAGGCGGATGCAGATGCCGTCGGCGACGCGGCCGCAGCGGCCTGCCCGCTGGTTGGCGCTGGCCTGGCTGATCTTCTCGATCGGCAGGCGCTGCACCTTCAGTCGACGGGAGTAGCGGGAGATGCGGGCGAGGCCGGGGTCGATGACGTAACGGATGCCCGGGACGGTGAGCGAGGTCTCGGCGACGTTGGTGGCGAGCACCACCCGCCGACCCACTGTCGCCTGCCGCGGCGCGAACACGCGCTGCTGCTCGGCGGTGGTCTGGCGGGCGTAGAGCGGGAGGATCTCCATGCCGGTGGCGGCGGAGTGGCGGGCGAGGCCGTCGGCGGTGTCGCGGATCTCGCGCTCGCCGGGGAGGAACACGAGGATGTCGCCGGGGCCCGCGCTGCGCAGCTCGGCGACGGCGTCGGCGATGGCGTCGAGCTGGTCACGGTCGGGGTCGGACTCGGGATCGTCCGGATCGACGACGGGCCGGTAGCGCATCTCCACCGGGTAGGAGCGGCCCGACACCTCGACGATGGGCGCGGGGACACCGCCGGCGGCGAAGTGCGCGGCGAAGCGCTCCGGGTCGATGGTCGCTGACGTAATGATGACCTTGAGGTCGGGACGGCGGGGCAGCAGCTGCGCGAGGTAGCCGAGGATGAAGTCGATGTTGAGGCTGCGCTCGTGCGCCTCGTCGATGATGAGGGTGTCGTAGCCGCGGAGCATGCGGTCGCCCGCGAGCTCGGCGAGCAGGATGCCGTCGGTCATGAGCTTGACCAGCGTGTTCTCGCCGACCTGGTCGGTGAAGCGGACCTTCCAGCCCACCGCCCCTGCCTGTTGTCCCGAGCCGATCTCGGTGTGCAGCTCCTCAGCGATGCGCGCGGCCACTGTGCGGGCGGCCAGCCTGCGGGGCTGGGTGTGCCCGATCATGCCGCGGACGCCGCGGCCCAGCTCCAGACAGATCTTGGGGATCTGCGTGGTCTTCCCCGAGCCGGTCTCGCCCGCGACGATCACGACCTGGTGGTCGCGGATGGCGGCGGCGATGTCCTCCCGGCGGGCGCTGACGGGGAGCGTCTCGGGGTAGGAGATCGCGGGCATGGCGGCTCGGCGGCCCGCGATCCGCCGCTCGGCCGATTCGATGGCCGTGGCGACGGCGGCCAGCGCACGGTCGCGGGCTTCGCCGTCGCGCGTGCGGCTCGCCGTGTCGAGGCGGCGGGCGATGCGGTTCCCCTCGGCGATGCCGAGCTCGGGGAGGCGGGCGGCCAGCGCCGCGACCTCGCCGTTGGCGTGGTCGAAC
>DASWUV010000192.1:0-8862 GCA_036401495.1 Pseudonocardia sp.
AGCAGGTCCGCCGCGAAGTCGTTGGTCGGGGCCCGCCAGACGCTGTGGACGTGGTTGGCGTTGTCCTCGGCGTTGTCGAACTCGACCAACGTCGCAGGCCCCTGGATGCGGAAGTAGTGCGGCTGGTCGAGGCGGGTGCCCCCAGCCCACGCGAAGTGCAGCTCGTCGACCCCGCCCGCCGCGGTGATGCGGTCCATCTCGCCGCCGACCAGGCCAGGGCGGCAGCGCTCCACGAAGAGCGCGAGCAGCTCGTCGAAGTGGCCCCGCTGGATGGCCGAGAGGTCGCCTGCGCGCAGGCCGCGCGGATGGGCGCGGAAGTAGGCCAGGGCCGCGCGGTCCTCGTCGGTGATCATCGCGTCGCGCCTGCCCACGCCGTGGTACTCGGGATACTCCACCTCGCCGATGGTCGCCACGGTGCGGGTGACGAAGTCCGCGGGCGGCTTGGCGTGGATCACCGCCTGTTGCTGCTGGGCCCCGGTCAGGCTGTCGAGCAGGACGAACGCCGCGTCCTCCTCCTCGACGAGGATCCGGAACGGTCCGATGCGGGCGGGCTCGGCGCCGAGCAGGAACGGGGTCGCGCTGAGCAGGTCGCCGTCGACGACGGTGACGTTGAGCGACAGGTGGTGGCCGACCAGCCGCCAGCCCCACGTCGTGTCGGGTTGCGGCTGGCCGAAGAAGGTGAGGAAGTATCCGCGCGCGTCGCGGAACGTGGCCGCGACGTGCCCGAACACCGGCAGGTTCAGCTCGCGCAGCACGTGATCGTTGGCCATCACCTGCACCACGCGGGCGTATGCGGGCAGCGACATCGACTCCGCGATCAGCCGGTGGGCCAGCACCTCCTGGTGACGGTCCAACTCCCCCAGCGCCAGGCCGTGGCGCCCCGACTCGGGCAGGAAGTTCCAGTGCGTCCGGCCTGGGTCCGTCTGGGGCAGGAGCACCCGTGCGCGCTGCTCGCCGCTCAGCGCGTCGAACAAGCCCATCGCGGCGAACGTGACGACCGTCGCGTCGAACGATCCGCCGGGGCGGGGCCGGTGCGCTTGCGGGAGATCGCCACCCGGCCGCGGCTGTCGCATTGTTACCACTGAGCATTCCTTCCTACCGGACGGGCGTGGCGCGGTTCGGCCGAACGCTCGTCAGCCGGTCGGTCTGATGACGAGCATGCTGGCAGGCAGCATGGTTCGGTTGACGACCTCGCGCACGGTGCCGGTCGTGAAGCGCACGGAGTCATAGGGGCGCAGCGTCTCCTCGACGCCCTCGCTGATCATCGTCAGTTCGCCCGCGACGACGACGTAGATGGTCTCGGAGGCCTGGGCGGCCGCCTCGGCCCGGCCACCGGGCAGGTAGTGCGACAGGGCGACGGTGATCCGTTCCGTCGGCGTCGCCTCCCCGCCCTGCAGTCGGACGGGGCCGACCCCGTGGTGTCCCGGCGGGTCGAACGGCGCGCCGTCGGCGAGCCGGGTGACGCGCATGCCCATCTCGATCAGCTTCCTTCGGTGGAGGTCGACGTGAGCGCCCGGCGCAGCGTCGCGACGAAGTGCGGAATGTCGCTGTGCCTGCCGGCGGCGAACACGTAGTAGTCGGGGCGGGCCAGGAACGCCTCGCAGTCGTGCTCGGCGAACCAGCGGGCGTAGGCGCCGTCGAGATCGCGGACAGCCGCGGTGTCCGCGACGTGCGCGGTGACGCCGCCGATCAGCTGGAACCACCGACGGTCGGCGTCGGCGAGCAGGGCGTCCGGGTCGGCGCGGCGGCTGATCAGCTGCCAGCCGCCCCCGACGACATCGTCGAACAAGCCCACCCGGTTCTGCGCTCCCACCCGCCCCTGCGGCGAGAGCCGCGCCTCGGTGCCGCCGCTCTCGACTGTGAGCGACGGCTCGCCGAGGCGGGGGTGCGGCGGCTCACGGGTGGCCGCCGCCGGGTCGCGGAAGCGCGCGCGCATCCGGGCGTCCCGCTCGGCCGCCCGCTCGGGGTCGAGCTCGCAGATGACGCGGCCTGCCGCCACCGCCTCATCGATGATCTCCCGGACGTGGCCGGTGCGTTCCGGCCCGTACGTCGCCAGCACGGCGGGGCTCGCGAGCCCGCGGTGCACCATGGCCAGCCGCCAGGTGAGCGCCCTGGCGTCGCGCAGTCCTGCGCACAGCCCCTGTCCGAGGAACGGCGGCATGAGGTGCGCCGCGTCGCCTGCGAGGAAGGCGTTCCCCTTGCGCCAGGAGCGGGCCCACCGGCCGCGGAAGGTGTAGACCGCGTGGCGTTCCAGCCGGGCGGTCTCGGGCGTCACCCCCCAGGGCGCCATGAGCTGCCACGCCGTCTCGGTCCGGTTGAGCTGCTCGACGGTCGTGTCCGTGCGGCGCATGAACTCGAAGCGCCGCCGCCCGGGGCCGCTGTTGACCGCCGTCGCGGGCTGCGCCGGGTCGCAGTACTGCGTGACGAATGCGGTCCAGCTCTCCTCGACGAGCGGCTGGTAGTCCACGACCAGCCAGTCTGCTTCGAAGCCCGAGTCGGCGACCTCGATGCCGAGGTCGCAGCGGACCGCGCTGTTGGCGCCGTCGGCGCCGATCAGCCACCGCGACCGGACCTGCGCGACCTCGCTCGGCTCGTCGGTGCGGCGCACCCGGACGCAGACCTCGTCGTCGTGCTGGCTCGCCGTCTCGAACGTCCAGCCGCGGTGCACGGCCACGCCCGGCGTCGCGTGGGCCAGGTCCTCGAGAGCCGCTTCGAGGTCGGGCTGGTGAAAGCCGTTGGTGTTCGCCCACCCCGACTCCGCGATCCGGTTCCAGTCGATGGCCTGCAGCAGTTCGCCCTCGCCGTTGCGGAACTCGTACCCGCCGCGGGTGCCGCGGGACGGTTCGAACAGGTCGGCGTGGGTGGCCATGAGGCCCGCGGCCTGCAGGATGCGCAGCGCCTCGTGGTCGATGGTGCAGGCCCGCGGCAGCGGGTAGCGCTGCGCCCAGCGCTCCACGACCGCGACCCGCAGCCCGGCTTGGCCGAGGAACACGGCGGTCAGCAGGCCGACCGGACCTGCCCCTACGACCAGGCAGTCGACAACGGAGTCGCCGGGCAGACGCGTCATCCGAGCCAGTCCCGGATCGACGTGCCGTCACCGTCGAGAACCGGAGGCGCGACGTGCTCGACACGGGTGCTCTCGGCCACGTCACCTGACGGCGACACGTCGAAGGTGCGCAGCGTCATGCCCGGCAGGGTGATCGGGCCGAGGGTGGCGTGGTCGACGGTCACGGCGAGGCGCTGCGACTGGGTCTGATCCCACTCGTAGACCTCGTCGATGGTGCGGATCCGGCCCGCGGGCACACCGGCGGCCGCGAGCCCGGCCAGTACGGTCTCGCGGTCGAGATCGGCGAACCGCGACTCCAACAGCGCGGTGAGCGCCTCGACGTGCGCCACGCGGTCGACGTTGGTGGCGTAGTCCGGGTGGTCCGCGTCGAGGGCGAAGTGTGTGCAGAGGCGCCGCCACAGCATCTCGCTGCCGCAGGCGAGCTGGACGACGCCGTCGGCGCAGCGAAAAGCCCCGTAGGGGGCGATGGACGGGTGCCGGTTGCCCTGGGCGTGCCCGACCTGGCCCGCGACCGTCCAGGCGGTGCCCTGGAAGGCGTGGACGCCGACGAGCGCCGCGAGCAGCGAGGTGCGCACCATCTGGCCGTGACCCGTGCGGTCCCGCTCGCGCAGCGCGGCGAGCACTCCGTAGGCGCCGTAGATGCCCGCCGTCAGATCGCCGATCGGGACCCCCACCCGTTGCGGATGGTCCGGATCCGCCCCGGTGAGCGACATCAGGCCCGCCTCGCCCTGCGCTATCTGGTCGTACCCGGCGCGTTGGGACTCCGGGCCGTCGTGGCCGAACCCGCTGATCGACAACGTCACCAGCGTCGGGTTGAGCTCGGCGAGCCGACTCGGCGGGAAACCGAGCCGGTCGAGCACCCCGGGGCGGAAGTTCTCGACCAGCACGTCGGCGCGCCGGATGAGCTCGGCCAGCGTGTGCGCGTCGTCGGCGGCCTTCAGATCCAGCGCGATCGAGTACTTGTTGCGGTTGCAGCTCAGGAAGTACGTCGACTCGCGCCCGCCCGCGTCCGGTTCGATGAACGGCGGTCCCCAGCCGCGCGTGTCATCGCCGCTTCCCGGCGTCTCGACCTTGATCACCCGAGCCCCGAGATCACCGAGCAGCATCGCGGCGTGCGGCCCGGCGAGTGCGCGGCTCAGGTCGACGACGAGGACATCGCGCAGCGGCCCGAACGACGGCGCCGCGGGGTCGGGCCCGTCCTCGGCGTGGCTCATGCCGCTCACCGGCGAGGCCGCGGCGCAGCGGCGACGATCGGAGTACTGACCGACCCGACGCCTTCGACGTCGACCACGACCTCGTCGCCGGGGTGCAGGAACCGCGGCGGCTTGCGCGCGTAGCCCACGCCCTCCGATGTGCCGGTCGCGACCATGTCGCCGACGTAGAGGGTCATCGTGGCGCTCAGGTACGACAGGATCTCGCCGACATTGAAGATCATGTCGGCGGTGTTGCCCTCCTGCATCAGCTCGCCGTTGACGCGGGTGGTGATGCGCAGACCGGATCTGGGGTCGCCGACCTCGTCAGCCGTGACGATTTCGCTCATCGGACCACTGTGATCGGCGTTCTTGCCCACTGTCCACTGCGTCGTGCGGTGCTGGGCCCGGCGGGCGGTGAGGTCGTTGAACGCGGCGTAGCCGAAGACGCCCTCCAGCGCTTCCTCGGGCGATACGTCCTTCAGCTCCTGGCCGACGACGGCGAGCAGCTCTCCTTCCCAGTCCAGGCCCTCCTCTCCGCTCGGGACGGGCGCGGGGGTGCCGGACACGGAGAGCGACCGCGTCCAGCGGCCGAAGACCGCCGGGCAGTCAGGTCGGTCGAAGGTGCCCTCGGCGACATGCAAGGGGTAGTTCAGACCGATGCACAGCACCCGAGCTGCGGGAAGGGCAGGCGGCACCAGCGTCAGCTCACGGAGCTCGTGGAGGCGCCTCGGCGACTGGGCGAGGGCGAGTTCGGGATCGGCCCAGAAGTGCTCGACGCTACCGACCGTGGCGACCTTGCCCTCGACGTCCAGCCTGCCGACCTCGTCGCCGTTCGCGGTCCGGTACCCGACCAACCTCATCCGTCACCTCTCTGCTTCCGCCCCGCGGCCGCCGACGCCGATCCGTCGTCGCCGCGGGTGCCGCAACGGCGACGGGGCCGGGATCGGGTCGGGCCGCCCGACCGAGGCGCCGGACCTCTAAAACATCCGAATGTTTCGTACAGTTGGCAGCTTTGTTGAGACAGCGCTTACTTGTCAAGGGTCGCCCCGTCGTCGCAAAGGCGCCGCGCGGCACCCCTGCGGGGTGCGGCCGTCAGGCCTTGGCGACGTGGGCAGGCAGCGGCCAGGAGCAGCCGTCGGCGACGTCGGCCCGGTGGGCGGCGATGGCCCGCCGGACGTCGTCTTCAGCGCCGCGACGGATGGCCGCCACGAGCTGTTCGTGAACGGCCAGTCGCTGGGCCAGGTAGCGCGGGCTCGAGGCGGCCTGCCCGTCGGCCTTGACCGACAGTTCGGCGATGCAGCGCAGCATCCCGACATACATCGCCCTGGCCAGCTCGTTCGGGGTGATCGCCGCGATGCGCTCGTGCAACGACCAGTTGGCGTGCAGGAACTGCTCGAGATCGGCACCGGCCCGGCGCATCTCGTTCAGCAGGCCTTCGAGCTCACGCACGTCGCGGTCGGTCCGATGCCGGGCGGCCTCCAGCGCGATGAGCTCCTCCAGTGCGTCGCGGACGGCGATGGCATCCGCCACCGTGCTCGCTCCCTCGGGAACGGTCAGCAGCGTCTGGCGCAGTCGGACGACCGGGCTGACCTGCGCTACGAACAGGCCGCCCCCACGTCCGGGGCGCACCTCGACGCTGCCGCGCTCGGCCAACAGCCGCGCGGTCTCGCCGATCGTGCCCCGGCCGTACCCGGTCTGTGTGCGCAGCTCGTCCATCGTGGTGATCCGGTCACCCGCGCGGAGGCCCTTGTCGCTGATCAACTTCTCCAGCTCGAGGGCTAGCTGCTGCGCGAGGCCGGGCGGGCGAGAAAACACACGAACGATAGTAAAGGATGCGGGAAGGGGCCCGAGGGAGCCGCCCGCCTGCCCTAGATCGTTTCCACCACACCGCCGACACCGCTGCGACCCGCCAGGGTGCCGACCAGCTCCACCGTCACTCCGCGCCGGACCCGTTCGCCGAAGACGGCCACCAGCGCGTCGGTCACGCCTGCGATCAACCGGGCCACGAGCTCGTCGGCGTCAGGACGGTCGAATGCGACCGCCTTGATGCCGAACGTGACGTGCGGCGCGGGCGCCGCTGCGGGCTTCCCGCCGATCCCCCAGCGGAGGGCGGGAAGGCCGATCAGCTGCACGACGGCGATGTCACGGGCCCACTCGCCGTAGACCGCCACGACCGCCTCGGTCAGAGCCTCGATCACGGCAACCTCGCGTCCGCCGAGGTCGTCCTCGTTGGCGTACACCGTTAGATGAGGCATGTTGTCCCTTCGGAGCTGATTCTTTAACCTTTGCTAGCAAAGGTAATGGGGAGGTTGGTGAGTGTCAACGTCGGAGCACAGCGATGCCGAGGTTCGGGAGCTGATACTGGTGATGCCGCGGCTGATCGGGCGGCTCAAGCGCCTGCCGCCCCCGGAGTTGCTGCGGTCGATGGAGCTCACGCCGCGCCACCTGTCGCTGTTGTCGATGCTGCTGCTCGACGGCCCCGTGACCGTGTCCCAGCTGGCCGAGCGGCTGAGCGTCGCCCCGACCACGGTGAGCCTCATCGTGAGCGAACTGGCCCGCAAGGACGTCGTGCGCCGGCGCGCCGACGAGACGGACCGCCGCAAGCGCATCGTCGATCTCACCGACACCGGCCGCCCCGCCGTCACCCAGTGGCTCTCCCCTGGCGCCAAGGCCTGGCGGGAGGCGCTCGATCCGCTGACGCCCGAGCAGCGCCGCCTGGTCGTCGAGACGATGTTGGCCTTCGAGGCGGCGTTCACGAAAGCCCTTGACGCGCGCGGCGCCGCAGCAGAATGAGCAGAGCAGGACGGCCGACCTGCAAATGGCGGATTGTCGGTACGGCCCACTAGGGTCCGTCCATGGTCAGCTGGACGAAGTTCGCCGCTGCCGCGCCATGTTCGCCGAGAACGTCCGGCGTCGGCACGCGGTCACATCGACGTGCCGGTACGGAGGGACGGCGACCGTGAGCGCGGCATTCCCCAGCACCGAGCAGTTGACCTTCCGCCGCCCCACCGAGGACGACCACCCGCGGGTGCTCGCCGTCATGGACGAGTGGTGGGGCGAGGGCGCGGACCCCGGCGGTGCCGAGTACCGCGCGGCGCTCCTCCCGCGGCTGTACTTCCAACACTTCTTCTCGACGAGCACGCTGGTCGAGCACCCTGACGGCCGCCTCGCCGCCTTCCTCGTCGGGTTCCTGTCGCCGAGCGAACCCGCAACGGCGTACGTCCACTTCGTCGGCGTCGACCCGGCTGCCCGGCGCACCGGGTTGGGCGCTGCGCTCTACGGGCACTTCGCCGACGACGCGGGCCGCGCAGGCGCGCGCACGCTGCGGGCGGTCACCAGCCCCCTCAACACGCAGTCGATCGCCTTCCACGGGGCGCTCGGCTTCACCGTCAGCCCGGTCTTCCCCGACTACGACGGCCCCGGCCACGACCGCGTGTGCTTCGTGCGCACGCTTCCCGCCCTGGCCTGACGGAGCGCTGATCGTCGCAGGCGGGCATCAGTCGCCGGTCTCGAGGAGCAACAGCGCCAGCGACGCGACCGCCAGGCCGAGGTAGGCGCACGGGAAGGCGATGGTGGCCAGGGCGCGGGCCCGGACGTGCGCGGTGACGGCGCCGAGGAAGAAGCAGACGAGACCAGCCGCCGCCAGTGCGGGGAGCACCGGCACGCCAGGGAACCAGAGCAGAAGACCGAACCCACCCGCGCCCTTGAGGACGGCCAGGCCGGGCAGCCACGACTCGGGCACCCCGACCTGCGCCGAGTTGGCGAGCACGAACCGGGCTCGGGCCAGGTCGGCGACGGCGATCCCGATGGTGGCGGCGGCGGTCGCGACCAGGACGATCGCGGTTGCGAAAGACATGGCGCCCGTCACCGGATCTCGGCGGCGACCCGGTACAGCCCGGGCGCGGCCTTGGCGATCGCCGCGGCGCGAGCGGCACAGTCGGCGGCCCGGGGATCGTTCTGGGTGGCGCGCGCGTCGTCGGCGCAAGCCCACCGGGCGAGATTGAGCACCCGCCGACCGTCGGCGCCTGCGAGGAGGGTCAGGGAGCGGAACCCGGGCCGACGGCGGATAACCTCTTGGCCGCCCCGGACGAGCAGGTCGAGGAGCTCCTCCTGGCGCTCGGGGTCGACGTCGAAGATGTTGACGAAGGTGACGGGCTGGTCGGTCATGCGATCCTCCTGTTCGGATGGCCCGACATCGGGGCCGTGACCGGATGACGGCGCAGCCCGGCCGAACGTCAGAGCGGCGCCGTGCTGACATCGGGCGGTGCTGCGGCGTCAGTCAGGAGTGAGCACGGACGCGGTGACGGGAACAGGTTCGACAGCGGAAGCGATGCAGCGGCGCCGGTTGACCGGCGTCGCGTACCGGCTGCTCGGCACGCTGGCCGAAGCGGAGGACGCGGTCCAGGAGGGGTACGCCCGCTGGTACGGGCTGCCTGCAGGGCAGCGGGCGGCGGTCGTGTCCCCCACCGCGTGGTTGACCACGGTGGTCAGCCGCATCTGTCTGGACATGCTGACCTCGGCGCGCGCCCGCCGGGAGCGCTACGTCGGGCCGTGGCTGCCCGAGCCGCTGTCGGCCGAGGCCACCGAGTGGACGTCGTTGGT
>DASWUV010000193.1:0-6754 GCA_036401495.1 Pseudonocardia sp.
GCCGCCGCGGCCGCCTGCTCGGGCGACAACTCGGTCTCAGACTTACGTGGACTCACAAGGTCCGATGTCATCACGCACAGTGCCCATCCCGTCGGACCTCAGCCCGGCGTGTCGGGCCGGAACCACCGTTCGCTGTACAGGCCCGACAGACCCGCGACGGCGGCGGCTCGATTGCTCACGCCCAGTTTTCGGTAGACGTGTTCCAGATGTTTGGCGATGGTACGGGGGCTGACCTCAAGAATACGGGCGATGGCTACGTTGGTGCGTCCGCAGGCGACCAGTTCAAGCACTCTCGTCTCGGTTTCGGTCAGATCAGCGCGTCCGGCGTGGTTGATCGCGGTGAGGGTTGCCCGCGCATGGCGCCGTGTCTGGGTGCGCAGCATGGCGGCCGCAAGCGGCGCACGGAGTGCGCTGATGAGGTCACGGTCGGTGTCGGTGAAGTCGTGGCGGGCCCGGTTGAACGCGATGCCCACGACCTGTGTCGCGGGTCCCGGCAGGGTGACGGCGAGTTGGTGTTCGGTGGGTACGTGGCGGAAGAACTCCGCATAGAGGTCGAGCCGGTGAAACTCTCTCGGGCTGAGGAAGTCGCTGATCCGCAGGGCGTGGCAGTCGCCGGTGGCCCGGTAGTAATTGACCACTGGGTGCTGCTTGACGTACCTGGCGAAGATCGCACGCGTGTCTTGGTCGAGTGCGCCATGGGGAAAGTCGGTATAGCGGGTGTCGCCGGGGCGGGGCCCGATCTCGTTGAAGGTGAGAATGTCACAGCGGACGAGGTGGCTCAATCCGGCCAGCGCGACACCGGGGAAGTTCGCCGGATCGTCGAGCTCGGCCAACTCGGTGATGAGGGTCAGGGCGCGCGCCACGGTCGTCATCGGCAGGTTCAAGGCGGTGTCCTTCCGCCGATCGTTCCGTTGGGCGTGCGCAATGTACGTATAGACGGTCCCGCGACCTGAGAGTTGAGTCAAGCTTGTCTGAGCAACGAGCCGGGAGGGGCGCACCCCGCTGCGCACACCTGTCTCGCTGGTCCAGGACGTCGCGGAGGCCTCGGCTCCCACGCAGGCGGAGCATGCGACTGCCCAGGTCGCCCGGCAAGCCGGTTTCAGCCAGTTCCCGACACGCCACCGAAACTCCGTTCAATCTCGTTTCGATGCCGGTTCTGATTGCCCTGACCCACCCACAATTTAGGGGACAGTATGCCCAGAATGATGGTCGACTGCCGGGACGTTCCCAGCGACAGCGGCTGCACTTTGGCGATCTCTGGCGAACGGGACGAGGTCGTGCGGGCCGCCGTTGCGCACGCCATCGAGGTGCACGGACACACCGACGACCCTGAACTCCGCGAGGCTATCCAATCGGGCCTTCGACCGGCCTCCTCCGAACTGTCCAGCGCAGGCGCTTTCATTCAGCTCATCGATTTCCGCACGAGCCGCATCGACGAGGTCGACGCGACGACCGAGCAGTGGGCAGGGGCGATCGGTGCCGCACGTTCGGCGCGCTGGGTGATCACCGGCGCCGACCGCGAACACACCAACAACTACGTCCAAATTGTCGAATTCCCCAGCCATGAGGCCGCCATGGCCAATTCCGATCATCAAGCCACCGGCGAGTTCGCGGACCGACTTCACAAGCTCTGCGATGGCGACCCGACCTTCCGAAACCTCGACATCCGCGCCGCGACGACTTTCTGATCGGCAGGCCAGGACCAATCAAGGGAAAATTCATCCGGGCGTCATCGGGGGGTACCGGACGGTTAACAACGTCACCTTGAAGCCACACAGATGATAACTGTGGTCGGAATAGCAGAACGACGCCGCGCACTAGGCGTACAGCTAGCGCAACGGATAGCCATGGAGGTTCGAATGTCTGGTTTGGTGATTAAGAGCTTAAACGATCCTGAAGAAATTCGGCCATTCATGGATGACATGGGCCAACTAGCACTGGTTGACCTCGCTGCGGGGGGTGTCGGTCGCGCGACATTCCAGCCGGGATGGCAGTGGTCGAAACATGTGAAGCCCATTGCCGGAACCGATAGCTGCATGGCGGCACATGTTGGTTACGTCCTGTCGGGGTGCATGACGATCCGCATGGATGACGGCGAGGAGGCCACATTTGGTCCGGGCGATTACATGCGCTGTCCGCCCGGTCATGACGCATGGATTGTCGGGGATGAACCATGCGAGGTGATCGACTGGCAAGGCTTTGCCGACTACGCCAAGCGCTGACGCGTCACGGACGGCGGCCCTGTGTCCCGACACAGGGCCAAAACGCAGGGCCCGCCATGTCGTAGCCCTTCGGGATGCCTGCGCCGCCTCTACGTTTTGTTCGCGCTCGAGGTCGGTGACCGCTACCTGCAGGTCCTGGGCGTGACCGAGCACCCGGACGGCCCTTGGACCGCCCAGCAGGCCCGCACGTCATGGACCTCGGCGAACAGGTAGCCCGGTTCCGGTTCCTCGTTCGTGATGGGGCCGGGCAGTTCGCGGGCCCTCCCCGACCCCGCATGTTGCGCCGCTCAGGATCTGTTTCCCCCGGGCGGTGAGGCGGCGGCGCGGGCAAGGGCCTGGGGGTGGCCGAATAGGCCGGGTAGGCCGCCGGTGTGGAGGAACACCGTGCGCGTGCCGGGTCGGACGGTCCCATCGACGACGGCGGCGACGAGCCCAGCCATGGCGCGACCGGTGTAGATGGGGTCGAGCACGACACCTTCGGTGCGGGCGGTCAGCAGCATGGCATCGGCGACGGCGTCGGTCTGGGTGGCGTAGCCCGCGCCGACCTGGTCGAGACGGATGCGCAGGTCGTCCGTCCCGACGGCGCGTGGACTCGTCGGCGTGGGCGCCCCATCGGCGCGGATGCCGTCGACGGCGATGCCGTCAAGGAGGTCGCGGACCGCTCGCACCGGGTCCTCGACCGCGCCGGTGTGCACGCCGAGCACGACCTCAGGCCCCAGAGCGGCGACCAGGCCTGCCATGGTCCCGCCCGACCCCAAGGCGACGACGAGGTTGGCCAGATCGGGCACCTGTCGGCGTATCTCTTCGCCCGCATGGAGGTAGCCGAGAGCGCCGGTCGGGCTGGAGCCGCCGAACGGAATCACCGCGCTACGTGGAGAGGAAGCGGCGATCTGGATCGCTGCGGTGGTGAGGCCGTCGTGATCAACCTGGCCCGCCCACACGATGCGGGCTCCGAAAAGGGCGTCGAGGACGAGGTTCCCGGCCGCGGGCTCGCCGGGTTGACCGGGGAACACGAGGACGGCGGCGAGCCCGGCTTTCGCTGCTGCGGCAGCGGTGAGGCGGGCGTGGTTGCTCTGGGGTGCACCAGTGGTGACGATCGTGTCGGCACCCTGGGCGAGAGCCTGCCCGATGGTCCATTCGAGCTTGCGGATCTTGTTGCCGCCCCCGCCGAGCCCGGTGAGATCGTCCCGTTTGATCAGCAGGTCGTCGGAGTGCAGGCCCAGCGCGCGGGCGAGTCGGGGCGCGCGTTCCACCGGCGTGGGCCAGGTGCCCAGCGCTATCCGTGCGTCCTGGCCGGCCATCGTTCTCCTTCTGTTGATCACTGCCGGGATGGCATGGACCCGACGAGCACAAACCGATCCAAGCAGGCCCAGAGACACGCACTTCCTCCCTGGACTCGGAGCGGGCCACGCTGTCGCGCAGATAGTCAACCTTCTGGTGCGGCACACCCTGTCTAGTTTCAGATACCGTCGACAACTACAACAGACAGCGGCCACATCGTTCGCTGCAGCTGCCCCCGGCCGGTCCACGGCAGAATCCGGCGCCCACCAGTCCTTGGCGGCTTCATCGACGAGTACGAACCCGCAGCCTGAAACCCCAGATCAGACGCCGCAGCGGAGTTCTGGAGCCCCATAGGCGGGCGCGGCCCGACGCCCAGGCCGGTCGAGGCCGATCGGCCTGGCGGACCTGGCACGGGCATCGCGACAGTTCGGCGGGACCGAAGGCCTGCACGAGTGTCACATCTCCCGCCTGCCGCACCATGACCTGCAGGGACGTAGCACCGTGCTCGTCCCGCGTTTCTCATCGCGTTCTCATCATCGGCCCATAGCGTGCCGATGTGCGCGTGCTGGTGGTCGAGGACGAGCTGCGAATGGCAGCACTCGTCAAGCGCGGTCTCGAGGAGGACGGCTACGCCGTCGACGTCGCCACGACGGGGCCGGACGCGGTGTGGCATGCCCGTGAGTGCGACTACGACGCGGTGCTGCTCGATCTGATGTTGCCCGGGCTCGACGGGGTCGAAGTCTGCAGGCAGCTACGCGCCACGGGCCGTTGGATGCCGGTACTGATGCTCACCGCGCGCGACGCTATCGAGGACCGGGTGCGGGGCCTGGATGCAGGCGCGGACGACTATCTGGCCAAGCCGTTCAGCTTTGCCGAGCTCTCCGCGCGGCTGCGGGCCCTCATCCGTCGTGGCGCCGTGCAGCGGCCGACTGTGGTGCAGGTGGCCGGGCTACGCCTCGACCCGGCACTGCGCCGGGCCTGGCGGGACTCGAGCGAGCTGGAGCTCTCGAGCAAGGAGTTCGCGCTGCTGGAGCTGTTCATGCGCCACCCCGGGCAGGTTCTGACCCGCAGTCGGATACTGGAGCACGTGTGGGACTTCGCCTATGAGGGCGGCTCCAATGTCGTAGACCAATACGTCCTCTACCTCCGACGCAAGATCGACCGGCCGTTCGGCGTCGAGCAGCTGCAGACCGTGCGGGGCGCTGGCTACCGGCTGCGCACCGAACCCGAAAGCGCGCTCACGAACCCCGACGACCGCGGGTAGGAGCGCTCATCATGCCGTTGCGGCTCCGGCTTGCCCTCATGTTCGCCCTGGTCACGGCAACCGGGGTCGCCGTAGCCGGGTTTGTGTTCGTGCTGCAGCTGAGGGTGAGCGTGGACGCCTCGCTGGACCCGGGGCTCCGGGCCCGAGTCGCGGCGATCGCCGACGAACTCGCATCGGGGGACCAGCCTGCGGCACCCGGCCCAACCGACGGGATCGAGCGGGTCAGTGGCCCCGACGGGCAGATCCTCGTCTCGTCGGCGGACGCCGGAACAGCCCCGCTGCTCGACTCCGCCCAGCGAGCCGCCGCAGCGGCAGGCGAGATCTCCTTCACCACAACGGTCAACGGCGACCGCAGTCGAGTGCTGGCCACTACCGTGAGCGGCTTGCGCGGTCGCAGCCTCGTTGTGGTGGGGACCGGCACCGACGTGTCCGACGCTGCAGTGGACCGGGCGACGTCCGCGATGCTGGTGGGTGGGCCGCCCGCGGTTCTGCTGGCAGGCCTCGGCGCGTGGCTGCTGGCCGGGGCCGCCCTGCGGCCGGTGGAGCGGATGCGCCGCCAGGCCGCAACGATCAGCGACCAGGAACTCGGTCGCCGCCTCGCCGTGCCCCCCACACACGATGAGATCGCCGCCCTCGGCACCACAATGAATGCCCTGCTGCAGCGGTTGGAGGCGGCTCTGGAGCGCGAACGCGGGTTCGTCGCGGACGCCGGGCACGAGCTGCGCACGCCGTTGGCGATCCTGCGCACGGAACTCGATCTCGCGGCTCGACCAGGGCGCAGCCGCGAGGCCCTCGTCGACGCCGTGACCAGCGCGGGACAGGAGACCGACCGGCTGATCCGGCTGGCCGAGGACCTACTCCTGCTTGCGCGCTCGGACAACCGTCAGGGCTTCATCCGGCCTGCGGTCCTGTCTTTGCGCGACATCCTCGAAGTCGCAGCGCGCGGCGCCTCCACCCGATCGAGCGACCGATCGGTGACGGTCGCCGTCCACGCAACCGCCGAGCTGGTGATCGACGCGGACGCCGACCGCCTGCGGCAGGCGGTGGACAACCTGCTCGACAACGCCATCCGGCACGCCCCGGACAGCAGCGTCGTCGACGTGACGGTGTCGACGCCGCGCGCCGGGACTGTCACCGTCGAGGTCGCCGATAGGGGGCCTGGGTTCCCGGACGAGTTCCTGCCCCACGCCTTCGAGCGGTTCCACCGAGCCGACGCCGCCCGCACCCGCAACGGCGGCGGCGCCGGCCTCGGGCTGTCGATCGTCCGCGCCATCGTGCAGGCCCACGGAGGCGACACCCGTGCGTCGAACCGGCCGGGAGGCGGGGCGGTCGTGTCGATCGACCTGCCGGGCCCGATCGGCCACCGGGCGGTTGAACCGGCCGGGGGCGCCTCGGGCGGCTCCCGTCGCTCCTGATCCTGCGCGCCACGCTGGACCTGCTCGTGACCGACCACTCGGGCCTCGTCGCTCAACCGGGCTTGGGTCGACCTATCGCTCGCCGACCGGGACCGGACCGCTCGAGCGTGCAGCCAGGCGGCTGGCCACGGCGATGACGAGCACCACCGGCTGCGACGGTCAGCAGAACAACGCGATAGAGGCCGTTTCGACCCAAGCCGAGCCGTCCTGCATCTCCTTTGCGGTGAGAGGTCGATGAGTGCGCGGCGGCGACGGCGCTTTATCGTCGAGTATGCGCCAGGTAGAAGCGTCGTAGGCTGGGCAGATCGGGGACGTCCGACACCGGCGGGGCGCCGGCGAAGGACACGCCCGTCACGCGACGGAGCAGGTGATCAGCCAGGGCCGGGTTGCGGGCCAGGACCGGGCCGTGCAGGTAGGTCGCCACCACATTACCGCCGATCGCGCCGTCCACCCCGTGCCCGCGACGCGACCTGGTGTCGTTCCCGGGGCCGGCGAGCACCCGTCCCAACGGGCGCGTGCCCGCACCGAACACGGTGGCGCCGCGGTGGTTGGTAAAGCCGGTGAGCAGCCCC
>DASWUV010000194.1:0-3670 GCA_036401495.1 Pseudonocardia sp.
TGCAGATCGGCGCGCTGACCGCCTTCCTGGCCTACCTGCTGCAGATCCTCATGGCCGTCATGATGGCCACGTTCATGGCGATCATGATCCCGCGTGCGTCCGTGTGCGCCGACCGGATCACCGAGGTGCTCCAGACACGCGGCTCGGTCGAGCCGCCGGCCGCCCCGGTCACGCCACTGCGCTCCGACGGGCAACTGATCTTCGATGGTCTCACCTTCTGCTACCCGGGAGCGGCGGCGCCGGTGCTGCGCGACATCTCGTTCACGGCGCTGCCCGGCCGGACGACGGCCGTCATCGGCAGCACCGGTGCGGGGAAGACCACGCTGGTCTCGATGGTTCCTCGGCTGTTCGACGCGACGTCCGGTGCCGTGCTCGTCGACGGTGTCGACGTGCGGGAGATCGAGCCGGACGACCTGTGGCGCCGCATCGGCCTGGTGCCGCAGCGGCCGTACCTGTTCTCCGGGACCGTGGCGAGCAACCTGCGCTACGGCAACCCGAATGCCTCCGACGAGGAGCTGTGGGCCGCGCTGGAGGTCGCTCAAGGAGCCGACTTCGTGCGGAGCATGCCCGAAGGCCTGGCCGCGCCGATCACGCAGGGCGGCACGAACGTGTCCGGCGGCCAGCGCCAGCGGCTCGCGATCGCGCGCGCACTGGTGCGCCGCCCCGAGATCTACCTCTTCGACGATTCGTTCTCCGCGCTCGACCTCACCACCGACGCCCGGCTGCGGGCCGCCCTCAAGCCGGTCACCGCCGCGGCGACGGTCGTGATCGTCGCCCAGCGGGTCTCCACGATCGCCGACGCCGACCAGATCGTCGTCCTCGACGACGGCCAGGTCGTCGGCATCGGACGCCACGAGGAGCTGCTGGCGTCCTGCCCCACCTACGTCGAGATCGTCGAGTCCCAGCACGCCGCGGAAGAGGTGGTGGCATGACTGCCCCGGCCAAGGCGGCCAAGGCTGCGCGGCAGGACGCGGACACCGTCTCCGCCGCGCGGGGGATGGCCGCGCAGCGCCGCGGTGGGGGACCGCCGTGGGCGGGCGCCGGGCAGCCGGTGGAGAAGGCGTCGAACTTCGCTCCCTCGGCTCGGCGCCTGGTCGGGCTGCTGCGGCCCGATCGGTGGGGCGTGACCGCCGTGGTCGCGCTCGGCGTGGTGGCGGTGGCCCTGAACGTCATCGGCCCGAAGATCCTCGGCCAGGCCACCGACGTGATCTTCGCGGGCATCGTCGGCAAGCAGTTCCCCGCGGGCCTCACCACCGAGCAGGCTGCGGCCGCGGCGCGGGCGGCGGGGAACGCGACGGTGGCGGGCGTCATCGAGGGCCAGCACGTCGTGCCAGGGGTCGGGGTCGACTTCTCCGCACTCGCCATGATCCTGCTGACCGTCGTCGCCATCTACGTCGGTGCTGCGGTCTTCGGCTACCTGCAGGGCTACCTGCTCAACGGGATCGTCCAGCGCACGGTCTACACCCTGCGCCGCGACGTCGAGGACAAGCTCAACCGGCTCCCGCTGGCCTACTTCGACGGCAGGCAGCGAGGCGAGGTGCTCTCGCGCGTCACCAACGACATCGACAACGTCTCCACCAGCCTGCAGCAGACGATGAGCCAGCTCATCACGTCGATCCTCACGGTCGTCGGCGTGCTGCTGATGATGTTCGTGGTGTCCCCGCTGCTGGCGCTCATAGCGCTGGTCACGATCCCGCTCACGCTGTGGCTGACCAGGGCCGTCGGCAAGCGCAGCCAGAAGCACTTCGTGGCGCAGTGGCGGCACACAGGCGCGCTCAACGGCCAGATCGAGGAGGCCTTCACCGGTCACGAGCTGGTGCGGGTGTTCGGCCGTCGCCGCGAGATCGAGGAGGCGTTCCACGCCAAGAACGAGGAGCTGTTCGACGCGAGCTTCGGCGCCCAGTTCGTCTCCGGCACGATCATGCCGTCGATGATGTTCATCGGGAACCTCAACTACGTCGCCGTGGCCGTCGTCGGCGGCCTGCGCGTGGCGTCCGGCGCGATCAGCCTCGGCGACGTCCAGGCGTTCATCCAGTACTCACGCCAGTTCACTCAGCCGCTGACGCAGGCAGCGTCGATGGCGAACCTGCTGCAGTCCGGCGTCGCGTCGGCCGAGCGGGTGTTCGAGCTGTTGGACGCGCCTGAGCAGGCGCCGGACCCGGCCGTCCCCGCCGTGCGCGAACAGAAGCGCGGCCGCGTGGCCTTCGAGCACGTCCGGTTCGCCTACCGGCCCGATCAGCCGCTGATCGAGGACCTTTCGCTCGTCGCGGAGCCCGGCCAGACCGTCGCGATCGTCGGTCCGACCGGCGCGGGCAAGACCACCCTGGTCAACCTGATCATGCGGTTCTACGAGCTGGACGGCGGCCGGATCACCCTCGACGGCGTCGACACCGCCACGATGACGCGGGCCGAGCTGCGCTCCGGCGCCGGGATGGTGCTGCAGGACACGTGGCTGTTCGGCGGGACGATCCGCGACAACATCGCCTACGGCAACCCGTCGGCGACCCCCGAGCAGATCCTGGCCGCAGCCGAGGCCACCTACGTCGACCGCTTCGTGCGCAGCCTGCCCGAGGGCTACGACACGAAGATCGACGAGGAAGGCTCCAACGTCTCCGCGGGGGAGAAGCAGCTGATCACGATCGCGCGGGCGTTCCTCGCCGATCCGTCGCTGCTGATCCTCGACGAGGCCACGAGCTCGGTCGACACCCGCACCGAGGTACTCGTGCAGCGGGCCATGGCTGCCCTGCGCAGCGACCGCACGAGCTTCGTGATCGCCCACCGGCTGTCCACGATCCGCGACGCCGACCTGATCCTCGTGATGGAGGCGGGGTCGATCGTCGAGCAGGGCACCCACGAGCAGCTGCTCGCCGAGCGAGGCGCCTACTGGCGCCTCTACAACGCGCAGTTCGCGGGCAACGCGACGTAGCCCGCGCGGGTCGTGGCCGCCGCACCGGCGACGTGGTGTTCGCACCCCCGCCCTGGCGCCGGTGTGGCCACCACACCGGCGGTGCCGGGAGGCGTCGGCGGGGCTCAGCGGGCCAGAGCTCACGGAGCGGAACCGCTCAAGAGATCACCGAGGGGCAAGCAAAGCCTGTCGTGATCCGCAGTGGACGCTCCCCGGTCTGCTCATTACCGGCTGCGCCGTCGACGGAGATCCTTCTTGCGGTGCCGCACACCGGTGCGGAGGGAGCAAGGAGCAGACATGATCCGCATTGTTCGCGCGGCCGCCGTTTCCGCCGTCGTCGCAGGTGCCGCGTTCCTCACGATCAGTGGCTCGGCCTTCGCCGACGGCAAGACGACGGTGCAGAGCCTCAAGGACAAGGGCTACTCGTGTGAGCACACCGCTACCAACATGACGACGTGCACCAAGAGCGGCGAGAAGGACCAGACGTGCAGCGAGAACGAGGACACCTGCGTGGTGCTGCTGGTGAAGAACCCCGCGCGGCGGATCCAGCCGATCAACGTCGGAAGGGCCTTGATCGGCTGATCACCCGCGACGCCGTCACCCCCGGCTCGTGGCGACCCCGTCATCGCCCGGACGCTGGTCAACGGCGCAGCCGTCAGACCACGCGGTAGCGCAGGTGCGTCGCGTCCTTCGCACCCGCGGCCGCCCGCGCGCGGAGCAACGCGGTGGCGAGGTCGTCGACGAACGTGAAGCCGGGCGGAGGTT
>DASWUV010000195.1:0-54094 GCA_036401495.1 Pseudonocardia sp.
GCGCGAGGCGGCGAGCATGCCGAGCACCTGGAACTCCTTGCGCGTGAGCGTGACCGGCTTGCCCGCCACGGTGACGGTGTGGCGCTCCAGGTCGACGGCCACGTCGTCCACCACCACGACGTCGCCGGTCGCCGAGCCCGGCCCGGGGCGGCGCCGCCGGTAGACCGCGTGCACGCGGGCCAGCAGCTCGCCGATGTCGTAGGGCTTGACGAGGTAGTCGTCGGCGCCCGAATGCAGCCCGAGTATCCGGTCGTCGACCTCCCCCCGCGCCGACACGACGATCACCGGCACCTCGCTCACCTTGCGGATCGCCCGGCAGACGTCCACGCCGTCGATGTCGGGGAGGCCGAGGTCGAGCAGCACCACGTCGACGCCGCCGAGGTGGTCGACGGCCCCACGGCCGCGGGCGAGCCGGGTGGTGGTGATGCCGTGGCGGTGCAGCGCGGGCCGCAGGGCTGCCGCGATCCGGTCGTCGTCCTCCACGAGCAGGATGTGCACGCCGACCCCCGTCCGCCTCCGTCACCGGAACGCAACCCTATGGGTTCCTTAATTACCTGGACGCCGCTGTCCGAATAGTCTTAGCTCCGCGCAATGGCCTCAAGGTCCGATGTGACCGATGTTCCCATGGTGCGCATGGCGGCCGTCGAGAAGCACTTCGGCGACCTGCACGTACTGCGCACGATCAACTTGGAGGTCGCCGCAGGTCAGGTGGTCGTCGTGCTGGGTCCGTCGGGGTCAGGGAAGTCCACGCTCTGCCGCACGATCAACCGGTTGGAGCCGATCGACTCCGGCACCATCGAGGTCGACGGCACGCCGCTGCCCGCAGAGGGGAAGGCGCTGGCGGGCCTGCGCGCCGACGTCGGCATGGTGTTCCAGAGCTTCAACCTCTTCGCCCACAAGACGATCTTGCAGAACGTCACGCTGGGGCCGCTCAAGGTGCGCAAGACCGGCAGGGCGGACGCCGAGCGGGAGGGGCTCGCGCTGCTGAAGCGCGTGGGCATCGCCGACCAGCGGGACAAGTACCCGGCCCAACTCTCCGGCGGCCAGCAACAGCGGGCCGCGATCGCCCGCGCGCTCGCGATGCGCCCGAAGGTCATGTTGTTCGACGAGCCCACCTCGGCCCTCGACCCCGAGATGGTCAACGAGGTCCTCACCGTGATGACCGCGCTGGCCCGCGACGGGATGACCATGCTCGTGGTGACCCACGAGATGGGGTTCGCCCGCCGGGCCGCGCACCGCGTCGTCTTCATGGCCGACGGCGAGATCGTCGAGGACGCGCCGCCGGACTCCTTTTTCACCGAACCACGATCAGACCGCGCCAAGGACTTCCTCGGGAAGATCCTCACGCATTAGGGAGCACCATCATGCAGTTCCGCAAGCTCGCCGCCGTACTGGCGACCGCAGGCCTGGCGCTCGCCGCGTGCGGGCAACAAGCGTCGCTCGGCTCCTCAGGCGCCGCGCCCCCGGTGGCGACCGGCGCCAACTTCCCGGCGGACTCGACGATGGCGAAGCTGGCGTCGGCGGGAACGCTGCGCGTCGGCACGAAGTTCGACCAGCCGCTGTTCGGGCTCAAGGGCCTCGACGGCAAGCCGGTCGGGTTCGACGTCGAGGTCGCCAAGATCGTCGCCGCCAAGCTCGGCATCCCGGCCGACAAGATCACCTTCACCGAGACGCCGTCGAAGATCCGCGAGGACGTCCTCGTCAACAAGCAGGTCGACATGGTGGTCGCCACCTACACGATCAACGACGCCCGCAAGCAGAAGGTCTCGTTCGCCGGTCCCTACTACGTGGCGGGACAGGACCTGATGGTGAAGGCCGACAACACGGCCATCACCGGGCCGGACACGCTCAAGGCAGCGAACGCCCGCGTGTGCTCGGTCAGCGGCTCGACGCCCGCCAAGAACATCGCCACGTACGTCGACCCGGCCAACATCGTGCTGTTCGACGTGTACTCCAAGTGCGCCGACGCGCTGCGCAACGGCCAGGTCGAGGCCGTCACCACGGACAACGTGATCCTCTCGGGGCTGGTGAGCACGAGCCAGGGAGCGTTCAAGCTGGTCGGCAAGACCTTCACCAAGGAGCCCTACGGCATCGGCATCGCGAAGGGCGACACGGCGTTCTGCCAGTTCATCAACGACGCGCTGAAGTCCTCGACCGACGACGGCACGTACGCGGCGGCCTGGAAGTCGACAGTCGGCGCTGTGCAGGCCGACGTGCCGACGCTGCCCGCCGCGGACACCTGCAGCTGACCTCGCCACCCCGGACGGCCCGTCGAGGGGACGGGCCGTCCGACCGTTTCCGAAGGAGGTCTGGCGTGGACGCTTTGGTCGGCGAGTTCCCCCGCTTCGTCGAGGGCTTCCTCGGCACGCTGCGCATCAGCGTGATCGCGGCCGTCTTCGCACTCGTGCTCGGCACGCTGCTGGCCGGGTTCCGGGTGTCGCCGTTGCCCCCGCTGCGGGGGATCGGCACGGCGTGGGTCACCGTGTTCCGCAACTCGCCGCTGACGGTGATGCTGTTCGTCTTCGCCTTCGCGCTGCCCCAGGTCGGGGTGCGGTTCCCGACGCTGGGCGGCAACGCGTTCTTCTGGCCGGGCGTCACCGCGCTCGCCTGCTACACGGCCGCGTTCGTCTGCGAGGCCGTGCGCTCGGGCATCAACTCGGTGCCGCCGGGGCAGGCCGAGGCGGCCAGGGCGGTCGGGCTGACCTTCCAGCAGACCCTCGCCGCGGTGGTGCTCCCGCAGGCGCTGCGCAGCGTGGTGCCGCCGCTGGGCGGCGTGCTCATCGCAATGATCAAGAACTCGGCCATCGTCGGCGCGTTCGGCGTCGCGGGCGAGCTGTTCTCCGTCGACGCGGGCAACACGGCGCTGGGCTACTCGGCCCTGTCCAGCCTCACCGGCGTCGCCATCGCGTACCTGGCGATCACCATCCCGGCCGGCCTCGCGCTCGGCGTCATCGAGCGTCGGATCGAGGTCAGCCGGTGAACACGCTCTACGACGTCCCCGGCCCGGTCACGCGGCGGCGGACCACCATCGCCACGGCCGTCGCCACCGTGGCCCTGATCGGGCTGATCGTGCTGGCGCTTGTTCAGCTCGGCGCCCACGGCCAGCTCGACGGGGACAAGTGGGGCCCGCTGTTCAACCCGGCCAACCCCTACTTCGTGGCCGTGTGGGGAGCGCTGGGCGTGGGGCTGGCCAACACGCTGCTGGCCGCGGCGCTCACGTTGGTGGCGGCACTGGCGATCGGCACGCTGTTGGCCGTCGCGCGGCTGTCGAGCACGCGGGCCTACCGGTGGCTGGTCGTCTCCGTGATCGAGCTGCTGCGCGGTCTCCCCGTCGTCGTCTCGATCTACTTCGCCTCGCGTGTGCTGCCCGAGGTGGGGATCTCGCTGCCGCCGCTGTGGTATCTGGTCATCGGGCTCACGGCCTACAACTGCGTGCTCATCGCGGAGATCCTGCGCTCCGGTGTCGCCGCGCTGCCGCGTGGCCAGACGGAGGCGGCGCGGGCCGTGGGGCTCACCCGCCTGCAGACGCTGCGCATGATCCTCCTGCCGCAGGCGTTCCGGATCATGCTGCCCGCGCTGATCAGCCAGCTGGTCGTGATCGTGAAGGACACCTCGCTCGGCTTCGTGATCTTCGGCTTCTCCGAGTTCGTGCGCACGGCCAACACCGTGATCCAGTTCTTCGGCGGCCAGTTGGGGATCAACTTGGCGCTGCAGATGTACGTCGCTGTGGCGTTGGTCTTCATTCTGATCAACTACGGGCTCGGCAAGCTGGCTGAGCTGGTGCAGCGCAGGCTCGCCCGCGGCGGCCGGGCGGCGGCCGCGGTGCCGGTGGCGCCGTTGGTCGACGTCCCGACCGCGGCGTAGCCGAGCCGTCCGGCACCGCTGTCAGAGGTTCTCGACCGGCACCGGCTCGATGCCCTCGTCCGCAGGCAGGTTGAAGCCCAGCACCTGGGCGTAGAAGCTCAGCTCGGCATCGAGTGACCTGCGGATGTTCTCCGCGCGCCGGAAGCCGTGCTGCTCGCCGTCGAACAGCAGGTAGGCCACGGGGACCTTCCGCTCGCGCAGCGCGTCCACGATGGCCTCGCTCTGCGCGGGCGGCACGATCACGTCCTCGCTGCCCTGCAGCACGATCAGCGGGCGGTTCAGCCGGTCGACGTGGTGGATCGGGGATCGCTCCACGTAGACGGCACGGGCCTGCGGGTAGGGGCCGACGAGGCGGTCCAGGTAGCGGCTCTCGAACTTGTGCGTGTCGCGGGCCAACGCCTCGAGGTCCGCGACCCCGAAGTGGTCGGCGCCCGCGGCGAACGGCGTGTCGTCGCGGGCGAGCGCGGCCAGCGTGGTGAACCCACCGGCCGAGCCACCCCGGATCGCCAGGCGGGCTCCGTCGACCCGGCCGGTGCGGGCGAGGTAGCGGGCGGCGGCCAGGCAGTCGGCGACGTCGACCACGCCCCACTGGCCCAGCAGCTCTTCGCGGAACGCACGCCCGTAACCGGTCGAGCCCCCGTAGTTGACGTCGACGACCGCGAACCCGCGGCTCGTCCAGTACTGCACCGCGGTGGAGAAGACGGGCTCCGCCGCGGACGTCGGACCGCCGTGGATCTCCACGAGCAACGGCGGCAGGTCCCCCGCCGGGCCGGTCAGCTCGGGGTGCGCGGGCGGGTAGAACAAGCCGTAGGCCATGCGGCCCTGCTCGGTCGGGAACCGCACGTGCTCGGGCACCGAGACGAACCCGGGATCGACGCCGAGGTCACGCGGCGCCCGCAAGGTCGCGACCACCCCGAACTCGGGATCGACGCGGTGCACCCCCGGCTCCTGGGTCGGCGAGCCCGCCACCGCGAGGAAGGTGCCGTCCGGCGCCGCTCGCACCGCCGCCACCCGGCTGAACGGCAGGTCCAGGGCGGTGACCGTGCCGTCGGTCGCGCGGCGCGCCAGCGCGTCGTACCCGGCGCGCTTGCGGGCGAACACGACCGACCCGTCGGGCAGCACCGTGTAGCGCGCCTGCCCGAAGACCCACGGCGCGACGCCGATCTCCGCGTCCATCCGCACGATGGTCGCGATGTCGGCGTCGGGCGTGAAGCGGTAGAGGTTCCACCAGTCGCTGCGGTCGGAGACGAACCAGAGCGAGCCGTCCGGGTGCCAGCGGGGTTCGATCACCGACTCGCCGGGTCCGCCCGCGATCACGGTCTCGTCGCCGCTGGTCAGATCGCGGACGACGAGCTCGGTCGCGTCCCACGGCATCGAAGGGTGGTCCCAGCGCAGCCACGCCAACGAGGAGCCGTCGGGACTGAGCCGGGGTGCGGCGACGAAGTCCGGCCCGGTGACCAGGACCTCCTGGTCACCCGGCGCGTGCGCGTCGAGTCGGACGATCTCGTTGACGACCTCGGTGGCCGACGGTCCGCTGTGGCGTTCCCGCACGCAGACGATCGACCTGCCGTCCGGGGCGAGGTCGCCGTCGGCGAAGCGGTCGGCGCGCGGCGTGGCGGGCTCCGCGGTAAGCGGCTGCGGGTCGGCGCCCGGGTCGAGCCGGTACAGCCGCTGGTCGGCCCAGTTCGCGAACCAGACGACGCCGCCGCGGACCCACCAGGCCCCGCCGCCGTACTCGTGGACCGCGGTGCGCGCGTTGAACCCTTCGGGCAGCAGGTCGACGCTGACCCCGTCCGGCCCCCGGCGCACGAGTTGCGTGCGCCCGCCCTCGGCGGGACGCCCCTCCGCCCACAGCACGGCGTCCCCGTCGACGGCCAGCTCGCCAAGCCGCACCGCGTCGGCCACTACGAGCTCGGACGTGAACGGGGTCGGCCAGGACCCGTACGGCGCGGTCGTCACGCCACAGACGCTAGTCGGTGCCACGCCGAAAGCGCTCAGAACGGCGTCAGCCCGCAGTGCGACCCGCGGGCGGTCCTCCCACGGCCGGGAGCGCCGGTCTCGGGTGGTGATCGCCGGATGCGGCGGATTCCGTGCGCCAGCGCACGACAAGCGCCGCATTTGGCGATCATGTCGGCCAGGGCCCGGGTCATGGCGGCTCGGCGTAGCGTGACGACATGGCCGACACGCCCGACGAGCCGATCGACGCCGAGATCGTCCCCGATCCGGTCTCCTCGACCGCCCCAGCCCCTGCCGCCGCCACGGCGCCCACCGTCGCCCCGTCGTCCGACTACACCGACGGCGGCGTCCCGACCCTCGACTATGTCCGGGACAAGATCGAGGGCCGGTACGCCACGTCGCTCGGCATGGAAGAGCTCACCGCCCAGACCGAACAGGGCAGGTCGCTGGAGGAACAGACCGCGAAGCGCAAGAAAGCGGCGGAGGCCAAGCTGGCGGAGATCCGCCGCTCCCTTGGCCGCTAGTGCTTGAAGAGCTTGTTGCCCAGCCAGACCAGTGGGTCGTACTTGCGGTCGACCACGCGCTCCTTCATCGGGATCAGCGCGTTGTCGGTGATCTTGATGTGTTCCGGGCAGACCTCGGTGCAGCACTTGGTGATGTTGCAGAAACCCAGGCCGTGCTCCTCCTGCGCCGCCTCCTTGCGGTCGGCGACGTCGAGGGGGTGCATGTCGAGCTCCGCGATCCGCATGAGGTAGCGCGGGCCCGCGAACGAGGCCTTGTTCTCCTCGTGGTCGCGCACGACGTGACAGGTGTTCTGGCACAGGTAGCACTCGATGCACTTGCGGAACTCCTGGCTCCGCTCGACGTCGATCTGCGCCATCCGGTACTCGCCGGGCGCCACGTTCGGCGGCGGCGCGAAGGCGGGGATCTCCCGCGCCTTCGTGTAGTTGAACTCCACGTCGGTGACGAGGTCGCGGATCACCGGGAAGGTCCGCAGCGGCGTGACCGTGATGACGTCGTTCTCCTCGAACGTCGACATCCGGGTCATGCACATCAGCCGCGGCCGCCCGTTGATCTCGGCGCTGCACGAGCCGCACTTGCCCGCCTTGCAGTTCCAGCGGACGGCCAGGTCGTTGGCCTGCGTCTGCTGCAGCCGGTGGATGATGTCGAGCACGACCTCGCCCTCGTTCACCTCCACCGGGTAGTCGACCAGCTCCCCCGACGTGGAGTCGCCCCGCCACACGCGGAAATGGGCTTCGTAAGTCATGCCTTCTCCCCCTGATCGGCGCGGTGGCCGCCCAGCTCCTCGCCGGTGTAGTACTTCTTCAGCTCGTCGAGCTCGAACAGGTCGAACAGCTCCGGCCGCATCGGGATCTGCTCCTTGCGGACGAGCTCGACGTCGTCCTCGCCGAGGGCGCGCAGCACGAGCAGGATGTGGCGCCAGTCGGAGTCCATCACCGGGAAGTCGTCGCGCGTGTGGCCGCCGCGGCTCTCCTGCCGCTCCAGCGCCGCTTTCCCGACACACAGCGAGACCAGCAGCATGTTGCGCAGGTCGAGCGCCAGGTGCCAGCCGGGGTTGAACTCCCGGTGCCCGGTGACCGAGACCGTGCGGGTGCGCGTCGCGATGTCCTCGAGCTTCTTCAGCGCCAGCCGCATCTCGTCTTCCTTGCGGATGATCCCGACGAGCTCGTGCATCGTCTTCTGCAGTTCCAGCTGCACCTTGAACGGGTTCTCCCCGCCGTCGGTCGCGGTGGAGAACGGCAGCAGCGCCCGCTCCTGGGCGGCGCGGAGGTCGTCCAGCAGCACGGCGGGGCGCACGCCCGCCAGCCCGTCGATGTACTCGGCGGCGCCTGCGCCCGCTCGGCGGCCGAAGACCAGCAGGTCCGACAGCGAGTTGCCGCCGAGCCGGTTGGAGCCGTGCATGCCGCCCGCGACCTCGCCCGCGGCGAACAGCCCGGGGACGATCGACATCGCCGTGTCCGGGTCGACCTCCACCCCGCCCATCACGTAGTGGCAGGTGGGGCCGACCTCCATCGGCTCCTTCGTGATGTCGACGTCGGCCAGCTCCTTGAACTGGTGGTACATCGACGGCAGCCGCTTCTGGATCTCCTCGGGCTTGAGCCGCGAGGCGATGTCGAGGAACACGCCCCCGTGCGGGCTGCCGCGGCCTGCCTTGACCTCGGAGTTGATCGCGCGCGCGACCTCGTCGCGTGGCAGGAGCTCCGGCGGACGCCGGTTGTTGTCCGCGTCGGTGTACCAGCGGTCGCCCTCCTCGGGCGTCGTCGCGTACTGCTCCTTGAACACGTCCGGGATGTAGTCGAACATGAACCGCTTGCCCTCGGAGTTCTTGAGGATGCCCCCGTCGCCCCGGACGGACTCCGTGACGAGGATCCCCTTCACCGACGGCGGCCAGACCATGCCCGTCGGGTGGAACTGCAGGAACTCCATGTTGATCAGCGTGGCGCCTGCGCGCAGCGCCAGTGCGTGGCCGTCGCCGGTGTACTCCCAGGAGTTGGACGTCACCTGGTAGCTCTTGCCCACCCCGCCGGTCGCCAGCACGATCGCGGGTGCGTTGAAGCGGACGAAGCCGCCGGTGCTGCGGTAGTAGCCGAAACAGCCCGCGATCTTCCCGTCGGCCTTGAAGAGGTCGGTGATCGTCGTCTCGTGGAAGACGCGGATGTTGGCCTCGTAGTCGCCCGTCTCCTTGTAGTCGTCCTGCTGCAGCGAGACGATCTTCTGCTGAAGCGTGCGGATCAGCTCGAGGCCGGTGCGGTCGCCGACGTGCGCCAGACGCGGGTAGGTGTGCCCGCCGAAGTTGCGCTGGCTGATCTTGCCGTCCTTGGTGCGGTCGAACAGCGCGCCGTAGGTCTCCAGCTCCCAGACCCGGTCGGGCGCCTCCTTGGCGTGCAGCTCGGCCATGCGCCAGTTGTTGAGGAACTTCCCTCCGCGCATCGTGTCGCGGTAGTGGACCATCCAGTTGTCGTTGGGGTTGACGTTCCCCATCGACGCCGCGCAGCCGCCCTCGGCCATCACCGTGTGGGCCTTGCCGAACAGCGACTTCGAGATGATCGCCGTGCGCTTGCCCTGCTGGCGCGCTTCGATGGCGGCGCGCAGTCCGGCGCCGCCCGCGCCGATGACGACGACGTCGAAGTCGAAGATCTCGATGTTCTCGGCAGTGGTTGCCGCGCTGGTTTCAGCGTTGTCGGTCTTTTCGACGTTGGTTTCGATGTTTTCGGTCATGTCGTGATCACCCCACGATCCGCGGGTCGGAGAACCATCCGGCCGAGACGGCCATGATGTAGAAGTCGGTGATGGCCAACGACGCGAGCGTCGTCCAGGCCAGCTCCTGGTGCTTGCTGTTCAGCCGCGAGATGTAGCCCCACAGCCGGTAGCGCATCGGGTGCTCGGAGAAGTGGTTGAGCCGCCCGCCCATGATGCTGCGGCACGAGTGGCACGACAGCGTGTACGCCCAGAGCAGGATGACGTTGGCCACCAGGATGATGTTGCCCAGGCCCAGGCCGAAGCTGCCGTCCGGCTTGATGAACGCCCTGATCGCGTCATAGGTGTTGATCACCGAGATGAGGGCGGCGATGTAGAAGAAGTAGCGGTGCAGGTTCTGGCCCAGCAACGGGAACCGCGTCTCGCCGGTGTAGCGGCTGTGCGGCTCGGCCACGGCGCACGCGGGTGGCGAGAGCCAGAATGCCCGGTAGTAGGCCTTGCGGTAGTAGTAGCAGGTGAGCCGGAACAGCAGCAGGAACGGCAGCGTCAGGCTCGCGTAGGGCAGGAACCAGACGTCGGGCAGGAAGCGGCCGAAGTGCGCGGCCTCCGGTGTGCAGCCCAGCGAGAAGCACGGCGAGTAGAACGGCGTCAGGTAGTTGTAGTCGCTGACGAAGTAGTAGTTCTGCATGAATGCGCGCACGGTCGCGTAGATGACCCACGCCGCCAGACCCACGACGGTGAGCAGCGGCGGCACCCACCACCGGTCGGTGCGCAGCGTCCTGACGGTGATCTGGGCGCGGCCCGCGGACGCCCGCGCGGAGGCCCCGGTTGCCTCTGTGGTGGACGACATGTCAGCCTCTCCCGCCTCGGCGCGCCGTCACCCGCGACGAACGGGTGTCCTTCTCGTTTTCCACGTGAGCGAACCTCGTCTTCTGCGTACCGGGCTCGCTGGTCAGAAGGCCACGGCGCCGGTCAGGAAGTGATGGCGCGGATGCTACGACGGGATAGCGCCGTGTGGCCGATTGGGTTTGTTCAATCGCATGACGCATTCGCATGCACGTAGGCTATGAGCGTGACGTTGCAGCAGCTCAGGTACTTCCTGGCGGTGGCAGACGTGCGCAGTTTCACTCGCGCCGCAGACCTCATAGGGGTCGCGCAGCCCACGCTGTCGCGGCAGCTCAAGGCCCTCGAGGACGAGCTGGGCGCACCGCTCGTGGACCGCGGAGCCCGCGACGGCCCGGTGCTCACGGCCGCCGGGCAGGCCATGTTGCCCTTCGCCCGGCGAATGCTGACCGACGCAGAGGGAGCCCGGGTCGCCGTTGCGGAGATCGTGGGGCTGGCGCGCGGACGCGTGCGGGTGGGAGCCACGCCGTCGCTGTGCAGCGGCGTGCTGGCCGACGTGCTGCGGGTGTTCCACGAGCAGTACCCGTCGATCGAGCTGGAGCTGGCGGAGAGCGGCTCGCAGCCGCTCGTGCGTTCGCTGGTGCGCGGCGAGCTGGACGTCGCCCTGGTGATCGTGCCCACAGGGGGCGTCGACCCCGCGCTGCACGCGACCCCGCTGCTGCGGGAGCGGCTGTCGGTGGCCTCGCCCATGTCGGCGCGGCCGCCGTCGCCGCGCAGCTCGATGGGGGTGCGGGAGCTGTCCCGCCGCTCGCTCGTAGTGCCCCGCGAGGGCTACGACCTGCGGGAGTCCACGCTGCGGGCGTTCGCGGAGGCGGGGGTCACGCCGCGGTTCGCCGTCCAGGGCGGTGAGATGGACGCCGTGCTGCGGATGGTCGAGGCGGGCACCGGGGTGGCGGTGGTGCCCGACCTGGTCTTCGCGGGGCGCCCCCGGTTGCGCCGGACGGTGCTGACGCCCGCGCTCTACCGGACGGTCGCACTGGCCTCCCGGGCGGACGTGCGCCCCAGCCAGGCGGCGGGCGCGTTCCGGACCACGCTGCTGACGTTCCTCGCCGAACTGTCGGCGGGAGACGGCTTCACCGGCGACGTCCAGGTCCTCCGCCACCCCGACCCACCCCAACCACCCTGAGTCGTGCAGTTGGGCACGGCGAGGGGCGCGGCTGGGCACGGCGAGCCGGGCGGCGGCCCAAGGTGAGTCGTGCAGTTGAGCACGGTGAGTCGCGCAGTTGAGCACGGTGAATCGGGCGATCGAGCACGGCGGCCTCAGTGCAGCGCGGTGAAGCAACGGGTGAAGGTCAACGCGAGTACGCCACAGATCCGCGCACATGTGGCCCACAATCGCGGGCGGCCCCCCACGGGCGCACGCCGCCGCTGTGATCACGGCTGTCGTCGACGGGAGGGCGAGAATGTCGACCCGGGGCGATCAGTCGTCCGGGCCGGCGAGCTCGTCGATGTCGGCCCCGTGGGCGGCGAGCGCTTCGCGGACGACGCGGTACGCGATCCCGCCCGAGTACCCCTTGCGCGCGAGCATCCCGACCAGCCGCCGGGCCGCGGCGACGCGCTGCTCGGGAGTGTCGGCGGGGACGGTCCGCAACTTGTGCTCGACGAGCTCGCGAGCCCGCTGCTCCTCAGACGTCGCGTCGACCTCGACGAGCGCCTCTCGGGCCACCTCCTCGTCGACGCCTTTACGGCGCAGTTCGAAGGCGATGGCGCGGCGGGCCAGCCCGCGACGATTGTGTCGCGAGCGCACCCACTGGCCTGCGAACGCGGCGTCGTCGATCAGTCCGACCTCGTCGAACCGCTCCAGTACGACGGCGGCGGCGTCATCGGGCACATCGCGCTTGCGCAGGGCCTGGGCGAGCTCCTGTCTCGTGCGGGCGCGCTCGGTGAGCAGGCGCAGGCAGATCTCCCGTGCCACCGCCACGGGATCGGCGTCGGGCTCGGTGGCCGCAGACCGTCGTTCACTACTGCGCCGGGTTTCCTGACGGCCCTCGGATCTACGGCCCCGGCCGGTCCCGCGGCGTCTGGCGGCCGGCTCGGCCCCTTTCGCCTCGACGTCGGGGGCATCCGGCTCGTCGTCGGGATCGACGACGCTTGCGGACCGGGGCAGCGGGGCCTTGGTCCGGCCTCGGCTGCCCTTCCCGCCGGACGGGATCTGGATGACCCGAGCAGTGGGGCGGCTCGACTCGAGGTGGTCGCCGGGCCCGGCAGGAGCTGCCCAGATTTCGTCAGGACGAGGGCGCAGATCCACGACCGACGCCTGCTCGGGTTCGGCGTCGATGCCGTGCAGCGACAGCACGGGGGCACTGGGGCCCGCCTCGCGCATGTCGGCGAGGCGAGCAACCCGGTGGCCGTCCGGCCCGGCCGCGTGCGACGACTCGCCCGGATCGGCATCCCCGCGGTCGACCACCGTCAGAAGTCAACCGGGGCAGGCACCGGCGCGATGTCGGCGTCGAGCACAGCCCCGATACCCAGCTTCTCCTTGATCCGCTTCTCGACCTCGGCGGCGACATCGGGGTTCTCGCGCAGGAACTTGCGCGCGTTCTCCTTGCCCTGCCCCATCTGGTCGCCCTCGTAGGTGTACCAGGCGCCGGACTTGCGGATGATCCCCTGCTCGACGCCCACGTCGATGAGCGAGCCCTCGCGGCTGATGCCGACGCCGTAGAGGATGTCGAACTCGGCCTGCTTGAAGGGCGGCGCGACCTTGTTCTTGACCACCTTGACCCGCGTGCGGTTGCCGACCGATTCGGCCCCGTCCTTCAGCGTCTCGATCCGGCGGATGTCCAGGCGCACCGAGGCGTAGAACTTCAGGGCCTTGCCACCCGTGGTCGTCTCGGGTGAGCCGAACATGACGCCGATCTTCTCCCGGAGCTGGTTGATGAAGATCATGGTGGTGCCCGAGTTGCTCAGCGCACCTGTGATCTTGCGCAGCGCCTGGCTCATCAGGCGGGCCTGCAGGCCCACGTGGCTGTCGCCCATCTCGCCCTCGATCTCCGCGCGGGGAACGAGCGCGGCCACGGAGTCGATCACGATGATGTCCAGCGCACCCGAGCGGATCAGCATGTCGGCAATCTCCAGCGCCTGTTCCCCCGTGTCGGGCTGGGAGACCAGCAGCGCATCGGTGTCGACGCCCAGCGCCTTGGCGTACTCGGGATCAAGGGCGTGCTCCGCGTCGATGAACGCCGCGATGCCGCCCGCCGCCTGGGCGCTCGCCACGGCGTGTAGCGCGACCGTGGTCTTGCCGCTGCTCTCCGGGCCGTAGATCTCCACGATGCGGCCGCGCGGAAGGCCGCCCACCCCGAGCGCGACATCGAGCGCGATCGAACCGGTGGGGATGACGCCGATCGGCGGCCGTATGTCATCGCCGAGGCGCATCACCGAGCCCTTGCCGTGGTTCTTCTCGATCTGGGCGAGGGCGAGCTGCAAGGCCTTCTCGCGGTCGGGTGCGGTCATCGCCAGGTCTCCACATCGTGCTTGTGTCAATCATGCTGTGTCAGCTGTGCCCGGTGTCATTCCGGTGTCTTGGACTGCTGTCGACGGTAGGACAGACCACCGACATATTCAGAGGACGACCGCGATCTGTGGATGGTCGCCACGTCTTGTGGACAAGAGCGTAGCGAACGCCCGTTCGATTCTCGAAGCCGACACGCCGGGCGGTAAAGTGCGTCGCTCAGCGGCGCGCGAGCGGCACGTCGTACGCGTCGCAGACAGCCAGCCAGATCTCGCGGGGCTCGATGCCCGCCTCGAGCGCCTGCTCCACGGTGCGGCCGCCCAGCGCAGCGAACACGTGGTCATGAGACAGCGACGCGGCTCGGAGGGCACCGAATTCGCCCTCCATGAGCTCGCGGAAGTGAGTCAGTCGCACCCCCGTCACGGTAGCGTCGCTTCGTGCTCGACTCGCTGTGGGCCGCGCTGGGCGGCGATCCGACGGACCTGGGGCGTCTGGACGTCACCGGGCCCAACACCACTCTGGCTTCGACGTTCTCCGTCATTGACGTCGGCGTCGCCGCGGTCGGGGCGAGCCTGCTGGCGGCGACGGTCGGCTCCGGCGCACGGGTGGGCATCGACACGCGGCAGCTCGCCGTCGCCCTGCGCAGCGAGCGGTACGCGCGGCGGGACGGTCAGTCGGGGGGCAACCTGTTCGATCCGCTCTCGGCGTTCCACCGGACGTCCGACGGCTGGATCCGGCTGCACGCCAACTACCAGTGGCACCGAGATGCCGCGTTGAGCGTGCTCGGCTGCAGCGTCGAGGACGCTCCTGGCGCCATCGCCGAGCGGCAGGCGGTCGAACTCGAGACGGCGCTGCATGCCGCGGGCGGGATCGGCGCCGCCGTGCGCACGCAGGAGCAGTGGCGGGCGACAGCAGGTCCACCGCCGCCGCTGGTGGAGCGGCGTGTGCTGGGCGCGGCCCCGCCGCGGCCTGCCCGGCGGCTGCGCGTGCTCGACCTCACCAGGGTCATCGCCGGACCGGTCGCCACCCGCACCCTCGCCGTCCACGGCGCGGACGTCCTGCGGCTCGACGCCCCGCAGCTGCCGGAGCTTCCGCTGCTGACATGGGACATGCTCGCGGGCAAACGCAGCGCGCTGCTCGACCTGCACGACACCGGCGTTCGGGAGGGCCTCCTGGCCGAAGCGGACGTCGTGGTCGCAGGCTACCGTCCCGGCGCGCTCGACAAGTTCGGTCTCGCTCCAGAAGCGCTTGCCCTCCGCCATCCCGGCCTGGTCGTCGTCACGTTGTCGGCGTGGGGGCACCAGGGGTCCTGGAGCGCGCGGCGGGGATTCGACAGCATCGTCCAGGCGGCGTGCGGAATCGCCGTCGACGAAGGAACGCCCGACGCTCCCGGCGCGCTCCCCGGGCAGGTCCTCGACCACGCCACGGGCTACCTCGCTGCCGCAGGCGCCCTGCTCGCGGTGCAGCGACAACGCCGCGAGGGCGGCACGCACCACGTGCGCTTCGCGTTGGCGGGCACCGCGGCCTGGCTGCAGAGCATCCCGCATACAGCCCAGGAAGCCGTCGCCGTCGACGCCACCCCGTTCCTCGAGGAGAAGGGCCGGTTCACGCTGGCCAGGCCGCCGGGGACGATCGAAGGGAAGCCGCTGAGCTGGCCCGACCCAGTACCCGACTACGGAGCCGTCGACCCGTTGTGGACGTGAGCGACCCCACCGGCTTCTCCTCGCCGCTCGGCCAGGTCATCGTCGGCCTGGCGCTGCTCGCGTCACTGGTCGTTCTGTTGCGCTGGTTTTGGACCAACCGGCGCCGATAGCCACAGGCAGGCCGAAGCGAGCTGGATTCGCCTCATTGGACGACGTTCGGCGCCGACCGCCGCCGGTAGCGTCACCGGCGTGCTCCTCGCCCAGCTGAACATCGGCCTGCCCGTCGCACCGCTCACCGAGCCCGAACTGTCGGGGTTCGTCGAGGCATTGGAGCCGGTGAACGCCCTGGCCGACGCGGCGCCGGGCTTCGTGTGGCGCCTGCAGACAGAGGACGGCGACGCCACGGCCATCCGCCCCTTCGACGACGACCGGCTCATCGTCAACATGAGCGCGTGGACCTCGGTGGAGGCGCTTGCCGCCTTCGTCTACTCGGGACAGCACCGGGCCGTCATGGCGCGGCGGCGGGAGTTCTTCGTGCCGATGCGCGAGGCGTTTCAGGTGCTGTGGTGGACCGAGGCGCTGCCGACGGTCGAGGAGGCCAAGACGCGGTTGGAGCACCTGCGCACCCACGGCCCGACGCCCTACGCCTTCAGCTTCCGTCAGCCGTTCCCCGCGTCCGACGGCGCGCCGGTGCACACCGACGACGAGTGGTTCTGCCCGGCCTGAGGCGCCTCTTCTCGCACGCCACCGCGGGTGACACTGCTCCCACCGAGCCGGAGCCGGGTCGCCCCCCTGCGCCACCGGATCGGCGCATCGCCGGAAACTGTCGGACCCCCGGCGCATGATGGAACGCGTGACCGCACTGGACGCCTTCTCCCCCGCCACCCGCCAGTGGTTCGAGGGAGCGTTCCTCGCGCCCACGGCCGCGCAGGAGGGGGCCTGGAACGCCGCGCAGAAGGGCAAGCACGCGCTCGTCGTGGCGCCCACCGGGTCGGGCAAGACGCTGTCGGCGTTCCTGTGGGCGCTCGATCAGCTGGCCGTCGGCCCGCCGCCCGCGTCGGCGCAGCACCGGTGCCGCGTCCTCTACGTCTCGCCGTTGAAGGCGCTCGCCGTCGACGTCCAGCGCAACCTCCGTTCTCCCCTCGCAGGCATCCGCCAGGCGGCGCAGCGGCTGGGGCTGCCGGTTCCGGACATCGCGGTGGGCATGCGCACCGGCGACACACCCGCGGACGAACGCCGCCAGTTCGCCCGCACCCCACCCGACGTGCTGGTCACGACGCCGGAGTCGCTGTTCCTGCTGCTCACGTCGGCCGCGCGGGAGTCGCTGCGGGGCGTCACCACGGTGATCGTCGACGAGGTGCACGCCGTCGTGGGCACCAAACGCGGCGCGCACCTGGCCTTATCCCTCGAGCGGCTCGACGAGCTGCTGGAGCAGCCCGCCCAGCGGATCGGGCTCTCGGCCACCGTGCGGCCGCTCGACGAGGTGTCGACGTTTCTCGCGGGTGCCCGCCCTGTGGAGGTCGTTCACCCGCGGTCCGTGAAGACGATCGAGGTGTCGGTGCAGGTGCCGGTGCCCGATCTCGCGGCCCTCGACGAGCGGCCCGCCCCCGGCAGCTCCGACGAGGAGGTCATCGGGTCGGCTGCGGGCACGGCGCAGCGGCCGTCGATCTGGCCCGCGGTCGAGCGCAGGCTGCTGGAGCTGGTGCGCGAACATCGGTCGACGATCGTGTTCGCCAACTCCCGACGGCTTGCCGAACGGCTCACGTCACGGCTCAACGAACTGGCCGCCGAGGAGCTGGACGACATCCAGGACCTCGATGCGCAGAACAGCGGACCGGGCGGCGATGGCGCGTTCCCGGCTGAGGCCATCGGTCAGTCGGGCATCGGCGGCGGCGCGTCGCCCACCGTGGCGAAGGCCCATCACGGGTCGATGTCACGCGAGCAGCGCACGCTGGTCGAGGAAGAGCTGAAGGCCGGGGTGCTGCCCTGCGTGGTCGCCACGTCCAGCCTGGAGTTGGGCATCGACATGGGCGCGGTCGACCTCGTCATCCAGGTCGAAGCGCCGCCGAGCGTCGCCTCCGGACTGCAGCGGGTGGGGCGCGCGGGTCACCAGGTGGGCGCCGTGTCGAGCGGGGTGGTGTTCCCGAAGTACCGAGGCGATCTCGTCGCGTGCGCGGTGGTGGCCGAGCGCATGACCTCAGGCGCGATCGAGTCGCTGCGCTACCCGCGCAATCCGCTCGACGTGCTCGCTCAGCAGATCGTCGCCATGGTCGCGCTGGAGCCGTGGTCGCTGGAGGACCTCGCCCGCGTGGTGCGGCGTGCGGCGCCGTTCGCGGCCCTTCCCGAGTCGGCCTTGCAGTCGGTGCTGGACATGCTGGCCGGGCGCTACCCGTCCGAGGAGTTCGGCGAGCTGCGGGCGCGCATCACCTGGGACCGGGTCACCGACCAGCTCGTGGGCCGTCCCGGAGCGCAGCGGCTGGCCGTCACGTCGGGCGGCACCATCCCCGATCGCGGGTTGTTCACCGTCATGACGCCGGGCGGAGCCGACGGCGCAGGTTCGCGCGTGGGCGAGCTGGACGAAGAGATGGTGTACGAGTCCCGCGTGGGCGACGCCATCCTGCTCGGCACGTCGAGCTGGCGGGTCGAGGACATCACCCACGACCGCGTGATCGTCACCCCGGCTCCGGGGGTGCCCGCGCGGCTGCCCTTCTGGAAGGGCGAGCAGATCGGCCGCCCGCTGGAGCTCGGTCGTGCAGTGGGCGAGTTCGTACGGGAGATGTCGGCGCTGCCCGACGAGGGCGCACGCGAGCGGGCCGCCGCCGCGGGGCTCGATGCGTGGGCGGTCGACAACCTGCTCGCCTACCTGCGCGAACAGCGCGAAGCGACCCGCCACGTGCCCAGCGACCGGACGATCCTCGTCGAGCGCTTCCGCGACGAGCTCGGCGACTGGCGGCTCGTCGTGCACTCGCCGTTCGGGTCGAAGGTCAACGGCCCGTGGGGGCTCGCCATCGCCGCCCGCATGCGGGAGCGGCGCGGCGTGGAGTGCCACGCCGCCGCGGCCGACGACGGCATCGTCCTGCGGCTGCCCGACGCGGTGGACGACTCCGGCGCCGAGGTCATGCCCACCGCGGAGGACGTGTTGCTCGACCCGGCCGAGGTGGAGCAGATGGTCGTGGCGGAGCTGGGGGGCTCGTCGCTGTACGCGTCCCGGTTCCGCGAGTGCGCGGCCCGCGCGCTGCTGCTGCCCCGGCGCGACCCGCGACGGCGCACCCCGCTCTGGCAGCAACGGCAGAAGGCCTCGCAGCTGCTGACGGTGGCCGGGCGCTACGAGCAGTTCCCGGTGACGCTCGAGGCGATGCGCGAGTGCGTTCAGGACGTCTACGACCTGCCGGGTCTGCGCACCCTCATGAGCGAGGTGCAGAGCCGAAAAGTGCAGGTGGTGGAGGTGGTCACGCCGTCGCCGTCGCCGTTCGCGCGGAGCCTGCTGTTCGGCTACATCGGCATGTTCCTCTACGAGGCCGACGCGCCGCTCGCCGAGCGCCGGGCCGCCGCGCTGTCGTTGGACTCGACGCTGCTGGCCGAGCTGCTGGGCTCGGAGGCGATCAGGGAGCTGCTGGATCCGGAGGTGCTGGCCGAGGTCGAGGCCTCGCTGCAGCGGCGCACGCCCGAGCGGCACGCCCGCGACGTCGAGGGAGCGGCCGACCTGCTCCGGTTCCTCGGCGATCTCACCGAGGCCGAAGCCGAGGCCAGAGGCGTGCAACCCGCGTGGCTGGCCGAGCTGGAGCGGGCCCGGCGCGCGATCAGGGTGCGGATCGGCGGTGAGGAACGCTTCCTGCCCATCGAGGACGCCGGACGGGTGCGCGACGCGTTGGGCGCCGCGCTGCCCGTCGGCGTGCCCGAGACGTTCACCGAGCCGGTGGCCGATCCGCTCGGTGATCTCCTGCTCCGCTACGCGCGCACCCACGGCCCGTTCCCGGCACCGGCCGTCGCGGCGCGGTACGGGTTGGGCATCGCCGTCGTCACCGGAGTGCTCGACCGGCTGGTCGGCACGGGCAGGCTGGTCCGCGGCGAGCTCCGGCCCGCCAGCATGCTCTCGGCGCCGGGCCAAGCCCACGGCGCCGAGTACATCGACTACTGCGACGCCGAGGTGCTGCGCAGGTTGCGCAGGGTCTCGCTGGCCCGGCTCCGCTCCGAGGTCGAGCCGGTCGAGCAACGCGCACTCGGCCGGTTCCTGCCCGCGTGGCAGGGCGTGCAGACGGCGGCGAGCGGCGACCGCCGTGGTCGGATGCGGCGAGCCCCGGGCGCCGAGGACGTGCTGGGCGTCGTCGAGCAGCTCGCGGGGGCGCCGCTACCCGCCAGCGCGCTGGAGTCGCTCATCCTGCCCGCGCGGCTGCCCGGCTACACCCCGGCGCTGCTGGACGAGCTGACCGCCGCGGGCGAGGTCAGCTGGACCGGCTGCGGCCCACTGGCGGGGTCGGACGGTTGGCTCGCGCTCGCGCCTGCCGACGTCGCTGATCTCCTGCTGCCCGAACCGGAACCCGACACCGTCGACACGCCGCTGCACCGAGCCCTGCTCGATGCCCTCGACGGTGGTGGAGCGCTGTTCTTCCGGCAGCTGGGTGACGCCGCAGCCCGCTCCCTGCTCGACGCGGGCGAGCAGGCGCCCACCGACGACGCGGTCGTCGCTGCGGTCTGGGACCTCGTCTGGGCCGGGCTGCTCGCGGGCGACACGCTGGCCCCGCTGCGAGCGCGCCTCGGGGCAGGCGGAGCGCGCGGCACGCCCGCCCATCGCACCCGGCGCACGGCCGGACGCGGCCGCTACGCCCAACTGCGCGCGGGCCGCCCGGCCATGCCCAGCCGCGGCGGGCCGCCGTCCGTCGGAGGCCGGTGGGCGCTCGCGCCCGCACGCGAGCCGGACCCCACCCGCCGCGCCCACGCCCGCGCCGAGGCGTTCCTCGAACGCCACGGCGTGCTCACGCGCGGCGCGCTCGGTACGGAGCGGGTCAGCGGCGGCTTCGCGGGGGTCTACCGGGTGCTGCGGGCGATGGAGGACTCCGGCCGCGCCCGGCGCGGCTACGTCGTGGAAGGTCTCGGCGCGGCGCAGTTCGCCGTGCCCGGCGCGATCGACCGCCTTCGTGCGTTGTCGCGGCCCGACGGCGACCGCGACGCGCCCGATCCGACCGGCGAGGGCCAAGCAGGTGGTCTCTCGCGGGTCGTGCTGGCCGCCGCCGATCCCGCTCAGCCCTACGGCGCGGCGCTGGCGTGGCCCGCCACGGTCGGCGACACCCGACATCGACCTGGGCGCAAGGCAGGCGCGTTGGTCGTGCTGGTCGACGGCGCTCCCGCCCTCTACGTCGAGCGCGGCGGCCGGTCGCTCCTGTCGTTCAGCGCAGACCGCGACGAGCTGGGGGCGGCCGCGCAGGCGCTGGCAGGTGCTGTCCACGAGGGCTGGCTCGGCACCCTGGCCGTCGAGCGCGCCGACGGCGTCGGCTCGCTGGGATCCGAGCTGGCCGAGGTGCTCACCGAGGCCGGGTTCCGGGTCACGCCGAAGGGGTTGCGCCTCCGCGCCTGATCCGAGTCCGCGCCGGACCTGATGGTTGCGAGCGCCAAACCCCGGCCGCCGCTGATGGCGGTCGCCGCACGCGCGCTTCCGCGCCCGCGTCCCGCGCGACCACGACCGCGCCCGCGACCACGCGGCGACGGGTGATCGGCGTGAGACGCACACGCGAGCCGCCGAGCAAGACCCTGCAGTGCGGCTCACGGTGATCTTCCGCAGCGGCCGCCGGCAACGTCGCGCCGGGGGCGCCGCACCGCCGTCGCCACACCGGGCCGCCCGAAAATGCCCAAATCCGGCATGTCGAAGACAGATCATGACTCTCGACCCCACCCGGTCCGGCTGCCGGCGTCGGGCTCATGATGACCCGCCAGGACACCCCGGCACGTTGGTTCGCAACGGTTGGCTGCTCCGGTTGTCGATCAGGAGGGCGCGGTGGACCTGTCCACGTCGGGAGGGGACGATGATCTCGGGGAACCCGGGCTCAGGCGTCGCCGGAAGCAGGTGACCCCCGGGCAAGGCGACGAAGCCGACAACGACTGGTGCGACATCGGCTCCGGCGGCCACGGCGGCAACACGTCCGGCTGCGACCTCCCCGACTGCGACATCCCCGGTTGCGATCTCCCCGACTGCGACTGCGGGGGCTGCAACCTCCTGCGGCTGTCGACCGTCCTCGCCATGGTGGCGCTGGTCGTCCCGGTCGGGGCGGGCGCGCCCGTGGCCGCGCTGATCCGGTTCTACCGGCGGCGGCTGACCCGGCTCACCCCGGTGTGCCCGTCCAGCCCGAGCTGCAGCGCCTACGCCCTGTCCGCCGTGCAGACGCTCGGCGCGCGACAAGGTCTGGCGGCGGCGGCGCGGCGGATCAGGGCGTGCGGCGTCCGCTGATCAAGGCCGCGATCAGAACGACCGACCCGCGCCGAGCATCCTGCTGACGATCAGGTCGACGTAGGCCTCGACCACCTCGTCCAACGAGAGCTCGCCGTCGACGTGGAACCAGTTGCTGAGGCCGTTGAGGATGTCGCACATGGCCAGCGCGGCGAGGCGCGGGTCGGGCACCGCCAGCTCACCGGCCGCGACCCCCGCCGCGATCACCTCCCGCACGCGCTGCTGGTAATAGCGCCGGTGCCCGTCCACGACCGCTCGGTGCTCGGGGGTGAGCGCCGCCAGCTCGTGCAGGCCGACCACGTGCTCGGTCCGGCGGCGGTGCAGGTGGTGGAGGTGGCCCCGGACCAGCGCGGCCAACCGCTGCGCGGGGGTGCCGGGCGCGTCGAGCAGGGGCAGGTTCTGCTCGTTGGGCTCCTCGGTGACGGTCAGGCAGATCGCGTAGAGGATCTCCTCCTTGGACGCGAAGTGGTGGTAGAGGCTGGCCCCGCGCACGCCGACCGCATCCGCGACGTCACGCATCCCGACGGCGGCGTACCCCCTGGCGGCGAACGTCCTGGCCGCGGCGGCGACGATCGCGTCCCGCCTGCGGGTCGGCAGGCGCGGGGCCGCGTCGGAGGCGGTGCTGCTCACGAGCCGCGCAGCTCCCGCTTGAGGATCTTGCCCTGGGCGTCGACGGGCAGTTCCGCGACAACGTGGACGGCCTTGGGCACTTTGAAGCCCGCCAGCCGCTCCCGGCAGAACGCGATCACGGCGTTCGGGTCGGGCGTCGCGCCGGGCCGGGCGATGACGAAGGCGGTGACGGCCTCGGACCAGTACGGGTCGGGACGGCCGACGACAGCCGCGCGCTGGACGTCGGGATGGCTGTGCAGCACGCGCTCGACCTCCTGAGACGAGACGTTCATGCCGCCGGACTTGATCACATCGGTGAGCCGGTCGTGGAAGAACAGGTTGCCGTCGGCGTCGACCCGGACGATGTCGCCGGTGTGCAGCCAGCCCGACGCGAACGCGGCCTTCGTCCGCCCCGGATCGCGGTGGTAGCCCAGCATCACCGAGGGCGAACGGCAGATCAGCTCACCGAGCTCGGCGTCGTTGCCGTCCTCGTCGACCACCCGCACCTCCAGGTGACTGACCGGCTTGCCGATCCACGACGGGTCACCGCCGTTCGGGATGTCCTCCAGCCCGGCGAACCAGCCGACCGTGCCCAGCTGCGACAGCTCGGACTGGCCCCAGTACGTGCCCCAGCGAGCGGTCGGCGCCGCCGCCGACCAGGCCTCGACCGCCGCCGGAGCCACCTGACCGCCGTAGGTCAGGCAGCGGCGGACCGACCCGACGGTGGCGGGGCCGAAACCGGGCTGGGCCGCGAGCGCGAGGTAGAACGTGGGCGTCTGCGCGAGGACCGTGACGCGCTCGCGGGCCAGCATCGGAAGCGTCGCAGCGGGGTCGGCGCTCGCGGGGAGCACGAGCGTGGCGCCCAGGAGCGTCAACGTCGTCATCGAGCCCAGTCCCGCGATCGTGTGGAACGGCATGACGAACAGCCACGTGTCCTCGGGCCCGGTCTGCAGGCCCTGGCTCCAGGCGGGTGCCGTGGAGATCAGGTAGTTGCGGTGCGGGATCAGCACGCCTTTGGGCATGGCGGTGGTGCCGCTGGTGTAGACGAGCATCGCGACGTCGTTCTCGTCGACCTCGGCTACGGGCTCCGTCGCGGGCTGCTCGGCCAGCTCCGCGTCGAGGTCGGGCCCCAGCAACACCGGCGTTCCGTCCACGAGGTGGGCGAGCGCCGGATCGGCGAGCACGGCCTTCGGCTCGGCGTGGTCGAGCTGCTGGGCCACCTCGTGCGCCCGGAACGTCGGGTTGACGACGGTGAACGCGGCGCCCAGCTTCAGTGCGCCGTAGTAGGCGGCGACGACCGCGACCCCGTTGCGCGCCAGCATGGCGACGACGTCACCGCGCTCCACGCCGCGCGTGGCCAGCAGGTGCGCGTAGCGGTTGGCGAGGGCGTCGAGCTCGCCGTAGGTGGTCTCCACCCGGTCCGGCGTGTAGGTCACGAACGCGACCTTGCCCGGGTGGGTGCGGGCGTGGCGGCGCAGTTGGTCGCCGATCGTCGCGCGGCCGATCGCCGCGCGGTGCTGCCAGGCGGTCGTGCGCGGAAAACGTTGCCCCGGCAACGTTTTCCGCGCACGGGCGGAGCTCGTCACGCGAACAGCGGCTTGTTGAACGCCTCGGCGAAGACGATCTCGTCGACCGGGGAGCGCGTCAGCGTCGCCGGGAACGGCTTCTGCGGGTAGCCGACCGCGATGTGGCAGGCCGTGATGAACCCGTCCGGGATGGCCAGCAGCTCGCGGACCTTGGGCTCCTCGATGCACAGCAGCGTCGTGACCGCCGTGCCGACGCCCTGGTCGCGCAGCGCGAGGCAGAGGTTCTGCACGGTGGGGTAGATCGACCCGCCGCCGACCACCGACAGCCGCCCCAGCTCCGTGTCCGTGGGGTGCAGCCCCGCCAGCTCCGCGCAGGCGACGACGATCGCGGGGACGGACGCGAGGTGCTCGGCGAAGTAGTCGGCGTCGCGCACGGAGCGCGGCAGTGCCCCGACGTTGACGTCACCGCTGGCGATCCCGTTGAAGTAGGCCTTCCACGGCGGCAGGTAGAGATCGGCGAGGGTCTGCTTCGTCGCGGGGTCCCGCACGACGATCCAGCGCATCGGCTGGCGGTTGCCGCCCTGGGGGCCGAACCGGGCGACGTCGAAAGCGGCGCGCAGCACGTCATCCGGCACCGGCTCGGGACGGAAGTAGCGGCACGTGCCGGTGGTGCGCATCGCCTCGGTCAGCTCCATCGCTGCCTCCCTGTCTGCGGTTAGGGGATCAGTCGCAGCATGCTGGGCAGTGTGACGCAGGTCAAGCCCACATCTTCCGCCGGACCCTAACGACAGTTAGCCTCGGGCGGATGGACATGATGGCCGAGCCGCGCCCCGACGCCGTGCCACCGCGCGCGGTGCTCGCCGAGGCGATGGAGCACGCCAACCTGCCCGCGCTCGTCGCGGTGCTGTACCAGCTCACCGGAGACCGCCGCCTGCTCGCCGTGCCCTATCGACCCACCCGCAGCCGCGGCATGGAGGACAACGACCCCGGCGGCTTTGCGCCCGCCGTCCAGGCCGAGATCCGGGCCGCCGCTGTCGACGCCGTGTTGGATTGGGCAGGCGGACGCCCTCCCGCCGTACCGGCGCCGACCGGTGAAGCGCTGCTGGAACTGATCGACCTTGCCGTCGGCGAGCCGGTGCCGCCGGAGTACGAGCCGATGACGGCTGAGGACATGGGCTTCCGCCCGGCCCCGGTGCCGACGGTGCCTGCTTCGGACTTCCGCGTCGTCGTCATCGGCGCGGGCGTCTCGGGCATGCTCGCCGCGATCCGACTTGCCGAGGCGGGCATCGAGCACGTGGTGCTGGAGAAGAACGACGACGTCGGCGGCACCTGGCTGGAGAACGCCTACCCCGGCGCGGGCGTCGACACCCCGAGCCACCTCTACTCGTACTCCTTCGCGCCGCGCCGCTGGTCGACCCACTTCGGCAAGCGCGACGAGGTGCTCGGCTACCTGCGTGACGTCGCCGACGGCCACGATCTGCGCAAGGTCATCCGGTTCGGCACGGAGGTGGCGAGCGCGGAGTACCGCGACCAGCGCTGGACGGTCACGACGACCGCCGGTGAGACGCTGACCGCCGATGCCGTGATCACGGCCGTCGGCCAGTTGAACCGCCCGAAGATCCCCCCGTTGGCGGGCATGGACGCGTTCCGCGGGTCGCTGTTCCACTCGGCCCGCTGGCCGTCGGACCTGGACGTCACCGGGAAGCGGGTGGCGATCGTCGGCACGGGGGCGAGCGCGATGCAGATCGTGCCCGCGATCGCCGGACGGGCCGCGCACGTGACGGTCTTCCAACGCTCGCCGCAGTGGGCAGCGCCCAACGCCGTCTACTTCTCCCCCATCGACGACGCCGCGTCGCTGCTGATGGAGACCGTGCCGTTCTATCGACGCTGGTACCGCACGCGGCTGTCGTGGAACACAGGCGACCGGGTGCACGCCTCGCTGCAGGTGGACGCCGCGTGGGAGCACCCGGACCGATCGGTCAACGCGCTCAACGACGCGCACCGCCGGGTCTTCACGCGCTACCTGGAAAGCGAGCTGGCCGGGCGGGACGACCTGGTCGAGGGCGCGCTGCCGGACTACCCGCCGTTCGGCAAGCGGATGCTGTTGGACAACGGGTGGTATGCGGCGATCCGCCGCGACGACGTCGACCTCGTCACCGCACCCGTCGAGGCCCTGACCCCGACCGGGATACGGGCGAGCGACGGCACGGAGGACGCGGCGGACGTCGTCGTGCTCTGCACGGGATTCGAAACGCACAAGCTGCTGTGGCCGCTGTCGATCAGTGGCCGGGACGGGCGCACGATCGCCGAGGCCTGGGGCCCCGACGACGCCGACGCGCACCTGGGCATCACCGTCTCCGGCTTCCCCAACCTGTTCCTGACCTGCGGGCCCGGTACCGTGCTCGGCCACGGCGGCAGCTACATCACCGTCGCCGAGTGCCAGGTGCGCTACATCGTCGAAGCGCTGGCCGCGATGATCACCGGAGGCCTCGGCGAGATGGAGGTGCTGCCCGAGGTGCACGCCGACTACGCGGCCCGCCACGACGCCGCCCACGCCGCGATGATCTGGACCCACCCCGGCACGCGCAACTGGTACCGCAATCCCGCCGGACGGGTCGTGTGCGCGCTGCCGTGGCGGATCGTCGACTACTGGACGATGACCCGGCACGTCGACTGGGCCGAGTACGCGGTGGCGCCGCGCCGCTGATGTCGTGCCGCTGACGCCGCGTTGCCTGTGGGGAGCGGGTCCGGCCGTCGCGCGCTACGGTCGAGCGCGTGCCTGAGGGGGACACCGTGTACCTGGCGGGCAAGCGGCTGCGCGCTGCACTCGTCGGACGCAGGCTCGTGCGTGGCGAGCTGCGGCATCCACGGCTGGTCGAACACGATCTCGCCGGATGCACGGTGACCGACGTGGTCTCCGTCGGCAAGCACCTGTTCACGCGTTTCGACGACGGCCGGAGCCTGCACAGCCACTTCCGCATGGACGGCTCGTGGCACCTCTACCGGCCGGGCATGGCGTGGCAACGCCCTGCGCACGAGGCGCGGGCCGTTCTGGCGACCGACGAGCGCGTCGCCGTCGGGTTCGCGCTCCACGACCTGGAGCTGCTGCCGACGGCCGAGGAGCAGCGGCTCGTCGGGCATCTCGGTCCCGACCTGCTCGACCCGGACTGGTCCGACGAGCACGCCGCGGAGGCGCTGCGGCGGCTGACCGCGCGCGGTTCGTCGGAGATCGGCTCGGTGCTGTTGGAGCAGCGCGTGATGGCCGGGGTGGGCAACCTCTACAAGGCCGAGGTGTGCTTCCTGAGCGGCGTCTCGCCGTGGACGCTCACCAAGGACGTTGCCCAGCCGGACCGCATGATCACGCTGGCCAGGACCCTGCTGTTGCGCAACGCCGACCGCCCGGAACAGTCCACCACCGGCGAGCTGGGCCGCGGCCGTCAGCATTGGGTGTTCGAGCGCGGCGGACAGCGGTGTCGGCGCTGCGGGACGCGAATCCGGACCGCGGAGCAGGGCGAAGGGGTGTACGCGCGCTTGACCTACTGGTGCCCGACCTGCCAACCGGGCCCCGCCCCCGCAGGCAAGCCCCCGCCCGCGCGCCGGTGAGGTGAGTCGTGCAGCTGGGCACGCCGAGTCGGCCGATCGCGCACCGCTGACGGACAACACCGGGCGGAATCGCCCAGCTCACCGTGCCCAACCGCCGGACTCACGTGCAGGGTGAGTCGTGCAGCTGGGCACGCCGAGTTGGCCGATCGCGCACGGCCGCGCTGTGCAGCAATCCCCGACAGACCGTGCCGGATCGGCCGACTCACCGTGCCGAACTGCACGACTCACCGTGCCGAACTGCACGACTCACCGTGGTGGGGTCAGGCGGTGCCGGTCTGCTTCGTGGTGTCGATCTGCGCGGTGGCGGGGTTCGGGGCGGAGTTGCCCGCCGTGACCTCGCCCGCGACGGGCGTGCCGTGCAGCGAGGCGCGGATCTGCTCCAACCTGCTCGAACCCGCCATGTCGACCGCGCTGGCCTGGACCTCCATCATCCGACCCTGCACTGAGTTCTGCGCGAGCTCGGCCGAGCCGATGGCGTTGGCGTAGCGACGTTCGATCTTGTCACGAACCTCCTCCAACGAGGGGGTGTTGCCCGGCGCGGCGAGCTCGCTCATCGAGCGCAGCGACGCGGCGGCCTGCTCCTGCATCTTCGCCTGCTCCAGCTGCGACAGCAGCTTGGTGCGCTCGGCGATCTTCTGCTGGAGCATCATGGAGTTGCGCTCGACGGCCGTCTTCGCCTGGCCCGCCGCCTGGATCGACTGGTCGTGCAGCGTCTTCAGGTCCTCGACCGACTGCTCCGCCGTGACCAGCTGCGTGGCGAACGCCTGCGCCGACTGCTCGTACTGGCTCGCCTTCACCTCGTCGCCCGACGCACGGGCCTGGTCGGCCAGCACGAGTGCCTGCCGAGCCGACGCCTGCAGCTTCTCGATCTCGCCCAGCTGGCGGTTCAGCTTCATCTCGAGCTGGCGCTGGTTGCCGATGACAGCGGCGGCCTGCTGGGAGAGTGCCTGGTGCTGGCGTTGTGCGTCCTCGATGGCCTGCTGGATCTGCACCTTGGGATCGGCGTACTCGTCAACCTTCGATGAGAATAACGCCATCAGGTACTTCCAGGCCTTCGTGAAACCGTTGGCCATCTGCTCCGCCCTCCGACTGCGTCACCTGCTGCAAACCCCATCGTGGCACCGGTGCGGTCCGGACTTCCACCCGAGGTCGACGATATCGGGGATGATCCGGAGGCTGCTGCCGGGGCGACCCCGAAGTGCGCAGGCTCTCAGGCCGCGGCGCGTACGCCGCCGACCGGCAGCGGCGCCAGCGGCAGCGCGGTCGGGGCGGTGTCGGCGCCCGCCAGCCGCAGATCCATGTGCCGCAACCCGATGGGCCGACGCACATGGGTGGCCAAGACCTCGGCGCCGTCGGCCGCCAGTGAGCGAGCGATGGCCTCCGCCGCCTCGCTGAGCACGTCGGGCAGGGTGACGTCGAGCGCCTCGCAGATCGCCGCCAGCAGCTCGCTCGACGCCTCCTTGCGGCCGCGCTCCACTTCGGAGAGGTAGCCGAGACTCACCCGCGCCCGCCGAGACACCTCACGCAACGTGCGGCGGCCATCTGTGCGCGCACGTCGCAGGCTGCCGCCGATCGCCTCCCGCATCAGCACCGCCATGCGACCCTCCTCGTGCCCTGGCCACCGATGCAGCCGTGAGTTTCACCGTACCGACTCAACGGCCTCCGCGTCGCCGCAGGCGGTGTCCGCCCACGGCGAACGCACACGACCGGGGCATCCGGTCACACCGTTGTAGAACCCAGCCGAAGCGCGCGCAGCAGGTAGTCGAAGGCGGTGACGACGGTCAGCCCTACGGCCGCCGCCATGACCACCCAGCGCAAACCGTCGACAGTGGACGACACGCCGTTCAGCGGCAGCAGGTAGAGGCCGATGGCGATCGCCTGCACCAGCGTCTTGAGCTTGCCGCCGCGGCTGGCGGCGATGATCCCGTGGCGCAGCACGACGAGCCGCAGCAGGGTGATGCCCACCTCGCGGACCATGATGACGATCGTGATCCACCACGGAAGCTGGTGCAGCGCGGATAAGCCGACGAGCGCAGCCCCGGTGAGCGCTTTGTCGGCGATGGGATCGGCGAGCGTGCCGAACGCGGTGACCAGCCCCCGCGAGCGGGCGAGCTCGCCGTCGAAGCGGTCGGTGATGGCCGCGATCGCAAACACGGCAGTGGCAGCGTAACGCCAGCCGACGCTCTGGCCCGCGTCGGCGAAGAGCACCCACAGGAACACCGGAACGAGCAGCAGTCGCACCCCTGTGAGCAGGTTGGCGACGTTCAGCAGGGGTGGCGGCCCAGGGAGCACGCCACTCATCCTGCGCTCACCGCACGCCCCCCGCCGATCCGGCGAGCGCGCTGCGGGGAACGGTCTCGCGCGGCGCCACCTGCAGGTCCGCGCCCTCCGTCCCGACGACGACGGCGCGCACGAGGTCGCCGACGGCCAGACCCGAACCCCGCTCGACCACACATTCGCCGTCGACCTCCGGTGCTTGGTGCGCGGCCCGCCCCGTGCACTCGAAGTCCTCGTCCTCCGCCGCCTCGATCAGCACGGTGACCTCCGTGCCGACGCGGTCCTCCGCCCGCTGCGCCATCAGCTCCTGGGTCAGCGCCGTGATCCGCTCCACGCGAGCGGCGATCTCCTCCTGCGGGAGCTTGCCGTCGTAGCCCGCCGCCTCCGTGCCGTCCTCGTCGGAGTAGCCGAAGACCCCCACCGCGTCCAGCCGGGCGCCTTCGAGGAACGCCTCCAGCTCGGCGACGTCGTCCTCGGTCTCGCCGGGGAAGCCGACGATCACGTTGCTGCGGATGCCCGCCTCGGGCGCCAAGGCCCTGATACGGGCGCACAGGTCGAGGAAGTCCGCGCGCGAGCCGAAGCGCCGCATCCGCCGCAGCACGGACGGGCTGGCGTGCTGGAACGAGAGGTCGAAGTAGGGGGCGAGGCCCGGAGTGGTCGCGATGACCTCGATCAGGTCGGGGCGCATCTCGGCGGGCTGCAGATAGGACACGCGGACTCGGTCGATGCCCGGGACGTGCGTGAGCCGAGGAAGCAGTCGCACCAGCGCGCGCGTGCCGCCGGGCAGGTCCTTGCCGTAGGACGTGGAGTTCTCGCTGACCAGCACCAGCTCGCGGACGCCCTTGTCGCCGAGCCACGCGGCCTCGGCGACGATGTCGTCCGGCGGGCGCGAGAGGAACGAGCCGCGGAACGACGGTATCGCGCAGAACGTGCAGCGCCGGTCGCAGCCGGACGCGAGCTTGAGGTTGGCGACGGGCCCATTCGAGAGCCGCATGCGCGGGATCCAGGCGTGGCCGGGCACATGGACCTCGGCGCTCGGCCGCTCGACCGGCGTGATCGGCAGCAGCGTGCGCCGGTCGACGGGCACGTGCGCGGCGGGCGCGTGGCCGCCGATGACGTCCGAGAGGCGTTCGGCGAGCTCGGGATAGTCGTCGAAGCCGAGCACGGCGTCGGCCTCGGGGAGGCTCTCGGCCAGCTCCTTGCCGTAGCGCTCGGCCAGGCATCCGACAGCGACGACCTTCGCGCCCGCGACGTCGGACGCCGCGAGCAGCGTGTCGATCGAGTCCTTCTTGGCCTGTTCGACGAACCCGCAGGTGTTGACGACGATCACGTCCGGGCGCTCGTCCGCGTCGACCAGATCCCAGCCGGATCCGGCCAGCCGCCCGGCCAGTTCCTCCGAATCGACCTCGTTGCGGGCGCAGCCCAACGTCAACAAGGCGGCTCTGCGAGATTCTGGCACGGCTGCCAGGGTAACCGGCCCTTGTGATCTACTCGGATCCGTGGCTGAGGTGGCCGTACGGCGGGCCAGAACCGCCGACGTGATGACGATCAAGTCCCTCGTCGACGAGTACGCCGGACGCGTGCTCCTGGCGAAGGAGATCGTGACGCTCTACGAGTCGGTGCAGGAGTTCCTCGTCGCGGAAGTCGCAGGTGAGGTCGTGGGCTGCGGGGCGCTGCACGTGCTGTGGGCCGATCTCGGGGAGATCCGCACCGTGGCCGTGCATCCGCGGGCCGTCGGGCACGGGGTCGGGCACGCGATCGTGGCCGCGCTGATCGGGAACGCCCGGGAGCTGGGCCTGGCGCGCCTGTTCGTGCTGACCTTCGAGAAGCAGTTCTTCTCCCGCCACGGGTTCGCCGAGATCGACGGCACCCCGGTCGAGCCGGACGTGTTCGCCGCGATGCTGCGCAGCTACGACGCGGGCGTCGCGGAGTTCCTCGACCTCGCGCACGTCAAGCCGAACACCTTGGGCAACGTGAGGATGTTGCTGCGGTTGTAGTGGCCGCCTGGCATGGGCCGGGGCGCGCTAGTCCTCCTCGGGCTCCGGGCCGCCGCCGCCCCGCATCAGCCAGAGCACGCTCTCCAGCTCGTCGGGCTTGATCAACACATCGCGGGCCTTCGAGCCCTCCGACGGACCGACGACCCCGCGCGACTCCAGCAGGTCCATCAGCCGTCCGGCCTTGGCGAAGCCGACCCGCAGCTTGCGCTGCAGCATGGAGGTCGACCCGAACTGGGAGGTGACGATCAGCTCCGCGGCCTGGCAGAGCACCTCGAGGTCGTCGCCGATCTCCGGGTCGACCTCCTTCGCCTCGCTCGCCTTCTGCGCGGTGACACCCTCGGTGTAGACCGGCTCGGCCTGGTCCTTCGTGAACGCGACCGTCGAGGCGATCTCGTCGTCGTCGACGAACGCGCCCTGCATGCGGACGGGCTTGCCCGCCCCCATCGGCAGGTACAGCGCGTCGCCCATGCCGATCAGCTTCTCCGCGCCCGGCTGGTCGAGGATGACGCGCGAGTCGGTGAGCGAGGACGTGGCGAAGGCCAGCCGGGACGGCACGTTGGTCTTGATCAGCCCGGTGACGACGTCGACCGAGGGGCGCTGGGTGGCCAGGACCAGGTGGATACCTGCTGCGCGGGCCTTCTGGGTGATGCGGACGACGGCGTCCTCGACATCGCGGGGCGCGGTCATCATGAGGTCGGCCAGCTCGTCGACGATGCACAGGATGTAGGGGTAGGGGCGGTACTCCCGCTCGCTCCCCAGCGGCGCGGTGATCTCGCCGGAGCGGACCTTGCGGTTGAAGTCGTCGACGTGGCGGACCTTGTTGGCCTGCATGTCCTGGTAGCGCTGCTCCATCTCCTCCACGAGCCAGGTCAGCGCCGCGGCCGCCTTCTTCGGCTGGGTGATGATGGGGGTGATGAGGTGCGGGATGCCCTCGTAGGGCGTCAGCTCCACCATCTTGGGGTCGATGAGGATCATCCGGACCTCGTCCGGCGTCGCCCGGGAGAGCAGGGACACCAGCATCGAGTTGACGAAGCTCGACTTGCCGGAGCCGGTCGAGCCCGCGACCAGCAGATGGGGCATCTTGGCCAGGTTGGCGCACAGGAAGTGGCCCTCGATGTCCTTACCCAGCCCGATCACCATCGGGTGTTGCTCGGCCCGTGCGGTGCCGCTGCGCAGCACGTCGCCGAGGCGCACCATCTCGCGGTCGGTGTTGGGCACCTCGATGCCCACGGCCGACTTGCCGGGGATCGGCGCCAGGATGCGTACGTTGTCCGTCGCCACCGCGTAGGAGATGTTCTTGGTGAGCTGGGTGATCTTCTCGACCTTGACGGCGGGCCCGAGCTCGATCTCGTAACGGGTGACCGTCGGGCCCCGCGTGAACCCCGTGACCTGCGCGTCGACCGAGAACTGGTCGAGCACCGCGGTGATCGCCTCGATCATCGCGTCGTTCGCGCCGCTGCGCTTCTTCGGCACTGGACCGGTGGGCAGCAGGTCGCTCGGCGGCAGCTGGTAGACCGTGCCGTCGGCGGCGGGCTGGACTGTGAGGCGCAGCTGTTCCCCGACGGCTCCCGCAGGCTCCGGCTCCGCAGGCGGAGTGGCCGGGACGGCGGCGGCAGGCCTACGCGGCTTCGTCGTCGCGGCCACGGCCGGGGGCACCGGAGCGGCCGGGGGCACGGGCTCGGTCGCCGGCTCCGACACCGGCGGAGCGTCGTCCTCCCGGTAGACGTCGGCGACGCGCGAGGCCTGGCGGCGACGCGCCGGGCGGCGCAGGGCGGCCGGAGGAGCGTCGCTGACGGGGTCGGCCACAGCCGCCGTCTCCGACGTCTGCGCGTCGGCGTCGGCGTCGGGTGCGCGGCCGAGCAGCCTGCGCATCCGGTTCGGGACCTCCCGCACGGGCGTCGCCGTCAGCAACAGCAACGCGTAGCAGGCGAGCAGGACGAGCACCGGCGCCGCGATCCACGCCGTCAGGCCGGTGGCCAGGGGCGTGGCCGCGAGATAGCCGATCGCACCGCCCCCGAGCGGCCAGCGCGCGGGCTCGTCGGGCCGGTGCGCGACCAGGTGGACGAGGCCCAGCGTGGCCAGGATCAGCAGAAACCCGCCGACGGCGACGCGGGGACGGGTTTCGGGGCGCGGCCGCGTGGCCATCAGCACGACGCCGACGACAGCGAGCAGCACCGGAAGCAGGACCGCGCCGCGGCCTACGACGTAGCCGATGCCTGCGGACACCGCGCGCCCGACCGGGCCGCCCGCGCCGAACCAGATTCCGGCTGCGCTGACGACGGCAAGCACCAGGAGCGCAACGCCGATGCCGTCGCGGCGGTGGGCGGGGTCGATCTCGCGGGTGCGCCCGAGCGAGCGGCCCGTGGCTCGGCCCAGCCCGGCGATGCCGCGGCCGACGGCGTCGATTCCGCGGTCGATGAGGTCCGGGCCTTTGCGGGGCGGGGACTTGCGCCGGGCGGTGGACGACGGCCGCTTGGCAGGTGGCTTGCGGCGCGCGGCGGGGCGGCGTGGCGAAGCGGCCATCTGCGCCGCCGTCTCTGCCGCCGAGCGTGTCGCGGTACCTCTGCTGCCGCTGCCCGCGGTCGTTCGTCCTGCCACCAGGCCACGGTAGCCGGGAACGTTGATCGACTCGGGCACCGACGCACCCCCGACCGGTCAGGTGTAGCGCTTCAGCACGACCCAGGTCGTCGTCCGGCGGGTCTCCCGCCAGCTCGACACGGTGTCCAGCACCGCGTCCAGCTCGGCCGCGCTCGGGGCCGTGGCCAGCAGAATCAGGTCGTACTCCCCCGTGACCGTCTCGATCTCGCTGACGCTGGGCAACGCGACCAGCCGCCGGACGTAGGCGGCGACGTCGGCGGTCTGGATGACCAGCCCGACCCGCGCCCGGTGAGCGGCAGGCGATGGGCCCGGCAGCGCGACGTCGGCCCGGTAACCGCGGATCACCCCCTCGCGCTCCAGCCGTTGGACGCGCGCGAGCACCGCGGTCCGCGACAGGCCGACGAGCCGCCCGAGGTCGGTCATGGTGGCCCGGCCGTCAGCGCTCAGCAGCTCGAGCAATCGGGTGTCGAGCCCGTCGAGCTGACGATTCGTCGGCGCCACGCGGGACATGGTGGCACTGTGTCGGCCAACTCCGACGCCGGACGTCGTGACCAGCGGTTCTTCCGGCCGGACACTGGAACGATGACTGTGACCCCGGACCGTGTTCACGAGACGCTCCGCCGTCACCTGCTCGTCGACGGTTTCGACCTCGTGCTGGACACCCACGCCAGCCGCGGTTCCTGGCTCGTCGACGCGCGCGACGGCAGCCGCCATCTCGACCTGTTCAGCTTCTTCGCCTCGGCCCCGCTGGGCATGAACCATCCTGCGCTGGTGAACGACCCCGACTTCGTGACGGAGCTGGTCGAGGTGGCGGTGAACAAGCCGTCCAACTCGGACATCCCCACCACCTACCTCGCTGAGTTCGTCGAGACGTTCATGCGCGTGCTCGGCGACCCCGCGCTGCCGCACCTGTTCTTCGTCGAGGGCGGGGCGCTCGCCGTCGAGAACGCGCTGAAGACGGCGTTCGACTGGAAGCGTCGGCACAACGCCGCGCACGGCCGTCCCTCGCAGCTCGGCACGCAGGTGTTGCACCTGCGCAAGGCCTTCCACGGCCGCAGCGGCTACACCCTCTCGCTGACCAACACCGACCCGGTGAAGACGGCGCTGTTCCCGACGTTCGACTGGCCGCGCATCGACGTGCCCGCGATCAGCTTCCCGATCGACGTGGCCGCCGTCGCCGCCGCCGAGGAACGCGCGCTCGCCCAGGCGAGGGCCGCGTTCGCCGCGCACCCGCACGACATCGCCTGTTTCATCGCCGAGCCGATCCAGGGCGAGGGCGGCGACAACCACCTGCGCGCCGAGTTCCTCCAGGCGATGCAGGACCTGTGTCACGAGCACGACGCGCTGTTCGTGCTCGACGAGGTGCAGACCGGCTGCGGGATGACCGGCACACCGTGGGCCTACCAGCAGCTCGGGCTGCGCCCCGACATCGTCGCGTTCGGCAAGAAGGTGCAGGTCTGCGGGATCATGGCAGGCGGTCGCGTGGACGAGGTGCCCGACAACGTCTTCCACGTGCCCAGCCGGATCAACTCGACGTGGGGCGGCAACCTGACCGACATGGTCCGGTCGCGACGCCAGCTCGAGGTGATCGCGGAGGAGGGGTTGATCGACCGGGCCGCGGAGCTCGGCAAACGCCTGCTCGACGACCTGCGCGCGGTGCCCGGCATCGACAACGTCCGGGGGCGCGGCCTGTTCGTCGCCTTCGACCTGCCGACGGCGGAGGAGCGCGCCGCGGTGCTGAAGCGCCTGCACGCCGCGCGGGTACTCGTCCTGGGCGGCGGCGAGCGCTCGATCCGGCTGCGTCCGGCGCTGACGATCGGTGAGGACGACCTGGCGCTGGCCGTGACAGCGATCCAGACGGCGGTGGCGGCGTGAGCACCACCCGTGCGCGGACAACGTCGCCAGAGCAACCTTTTCCGCGCACGACCGGGAGCCTGATCGGTGGATCCTGGCGCGACGAGGCGCCGGGTGGTCGGCTGACCTCGGTCGATCCGGCCACGGGGGCGCCGGTCGCCGAGGCACTGTTGGCCGACGCGGCGACCTTCGTCGCCGCCTGCGCCACCGCCCGCGACGCCCAGCGCGCCTGGGCGAGCACCCCGGCGCCGGTGCGCGGCCGGGTGGTCGAGCGGATCGGGCGGATCGTGGAGGCGAACAAGGAAGCGCTGGCCGCGCTCGTCACCCGGGAGATCGGCAAGCCGTTGGCCGAGTCCCGCGGCGAGGTGCAGGAGGTGATCGACACCTGCTCGTTCTTCGCGGGTGAGGGGCGGCGCCTCTACGGCCAGACGGTGCCCAGCGAAATGCGCGACAAGCAGCTGTTCACGTTCCGGGTGCCGGTCGGGGTGGCGGCGATCGTCACCGCGGGCAACTTCCCGGTCGCCGTGCCGTCCTGGTACCTGGTGCCTGCGCTGCTGTGCGGCAACGCCGTCGTGTGGAAGCCTGCGGAGTACACGCCCGCCATCGCGCGCGCGTTCACGGAGCTCTTCGTCGCGGGCGGACTCCCCGACGGCGTGCTCAACACCGTGCTCGCCGACGGCCCCGCGACCTATGCGGGCCTGTCCACCGCGCTCGACGACGGCCTGGTGCAGAAGATCGGCTTTACCGGGTCATCGTCTGTCGGCGTGGCCATCGGCGAGCTCGCCGGGCGTCACCTGCAGACGCCGTGCCTGGAGCTGGGCGGCAAGAACCCGCTGGTCGTGATGCCCGACGCCGACCTCGACCTGGCCGTCGAAGGAGCGCTCTTCTCCGGGTTCGGCACGGCGGGGCAGCGCTGCACGTCGCTCGGCACAGTGCTCGTCCACGAGTCGGTGCACGACGAGTTCCTCGCCCGCTTCGACGCCGCGACCCGCGCGGCCGTGGTCGGCGACCCCACCGGCGACGTCCTGTTCGGTCCGATGATCTCCGCCCGGTTCCTGGAGGGCTTCGAGAAGCACCTCGCGCTCGTCGAGCCCCACCACACGGTGCACGGCTCGGCAGGCACCGGCCGGATCACCGCGGACAACCCGCGAGAGGGTTTCGCCGGGGACCTGGCGGGCCTGTACGCGCATCCCACGATCGTCGACGGCGTCCGCCGCGGGGACGCGCTCTACCGCACGGAGACGTTCGGCCCGATCGTCGGCGTGGCCACCTTCAGCACGTTCGACGAGGCGGTGGAGCTGGCCAACGGCCACGGCTACGGCCTCTCGGCGGCGATCTACACCACGAACGCGGCCCACGCGTTCCGGTTCCGGGAGCGGGTGAGCGCGGGGATGGTGAGCGTCAACAACTCCACGTCCGGCGCGGAGGCGCACCTGCCGTTCGGCGGCAACGGCCGCTCGGGCAACGGGTCCCGGCAGTCGGGCGTGTGGGTCCTCGACCAGTTCACCCGCTGGCAGAGCCTGAACTGGGACTACGCCGGGCAGCTGCAGAAGGCGCAGATGGACACGCCCGACCTCCCCGCGGATGTGGACTTCCGCCTGGGCTGACGGCCCGTGCGCGGAAAACGTCGCCCCAGCGACGTTTTCCGCGCACGGCCGGGGTCCACCTGGCCGCTGATTCCATTGGCTCCCACGGCGAGTCACGACGGATCACGCCGTCGGCCACGTAAAATCTCCATGATTTCGTACCGGAACGGGCGGACGGCGGGTTATCTTCCGTGCCGCCATCACGTCCGAGTCCAGGCACCCGCCGGCAGGGTCGGCCGAGATGGATCTCGGCGGGGCGGACGGGCCGCCTCGTGCGCTCGAAGGGACTCGCCGTGACCTCCTCCGCCTCGCGTCCTCCCCTCCCGCCCGAACTGCGGGCCCTCGTCGCCCTGCAGTCGGGGGGACGACTTTCGCGCCGGTCGGTGCTGCGCGGAGCAGGCGCGCTCGGCGTGGGGGCGTTCCTCGCGGCCTGCGGCACCCCCGGCACCTCAGCCCCCGCGGCCGGCGCAGGCCCCACAACCGCAGCGGGTCCGACGCCCGCCAAGGACGTGTCGGACACCGAGAAGCGGGTCGACTGGGCGAACTGGACGCTTTACCTCGACTACGACGACAAGACCAAGACCTACCCGACGCTCGAGGCTTTCAAGAAGAAGACCGGCCTCGACGCCACCTACAGCGAAGACATCGACGGCAACGACACCTACTACGGCAAGATCCAGGGCCAGCTCGCCAACGGTCAGGACATCGGCAAGGACATCATCACCCTCACCGACTGGATGGCCGCGCGGCTGATCCGCATGGGCTACACCCAGGAGTTGGACAAGGCGAACATCCCCAACGCCAAGAACATCCTGCCGTCGCTGCAGAACGTCGGCTTCGACCCCGGCCGCGCCCACTCGCTGACGTGGCAGTCGGGCTTCGCGGGGCTGGCGTGGAACAAGGCGGAGGTGCCCGGCGGCCTGCACGTGCTGTCCGACCTGTGGAAACCCGAGCTCAAAGGCCGCGTCGAGGTGCTCGACGAGTGGCGCGACACGATGGGTCTGATCATGTCCGAACAGGGCGTGGACATCTCCGGGCCGTGGGGCGCCGACCAGTTCGGCGCGGCGATCGACGTGTTGAAGAAGCAGATCACCTCCGGCCAGATCCGGCAGGTCAAGGGCAACTCCTACAAGGAGGACCTGGTCTCGGGCGACGCGGTGGCGGTGATCGGCTGGTCGGGCGACATCACGCAGCTCAACTCCGAGAACGGCGACAAGTGGGAGTTCGCGGTGCCGGACTCGGGCGGCACGCTGTGGAGCGACAACCTCATGGTGCCGGTCGGCGCCCGGCACAAGCACAACGCCGAGACGCTCATGAACTACTACTACGACCCGCAGGTGGCGGCGCAGGTCGCCGCGTACGTCACCTACATCTGCCCGGTGCAAGGCGCACAGGCCGCGGTGACCCCGGATCTCGCGAGCAACCCGTTGATCTTCCCGGACGCCGCGACGCTGGGGAAGGTCAAGGTGATCCGCACGCTGAGCGGCGACGAGGAGACGAAGTTCGGCGGCCAGTTCCAGTCGACGATCGGCAACTGAGGTGGACGCGCAGACCCGCGATCTGGAGCTGGTCGGGATCACCAAACGGTTCGGCGATTTCCTCGCCGTCGACGACGTGTCGTTGACCATGCCGTCGGGGTCGTTCTTCGCGCTGCTGGGCCCCTCGGGGTGTGGCAAGACCACCATCCTGCGGATGGTCGCGGGGCTGGAGACCCCGAGCGCGGGCCGGGTGCTCATCGCGGGCCGCGACATCACCACCACGCGGGCCCACGAGCGTCCGGTCAACACCGTCTTCCAGAGCTACGCGCTCTTCCCGCATCTCGACGTCAGCGAGAACGTCGCGTTCGGGCTGCGCAGGCGAGGCGAGAAGGACGTGGCCGCCCGGGTGGCCGCCGCGCTGGAGCTGGTCGAGCTGGGCGCGATGGCCGCCCGCAAGCCCACGCGCCTTTCCGGCGGCCAGCAGCAGCGGGTCGCGCTGGCCCGTGCTCTGGTGAACAACCCGGCCGTGCTGCTGCTGGACGAGCCGCTGAGCGCGCTGGACCTCAAGCTGCGCAAGCAGATGCAGGTCGAGCTCAAGCGGATCCAGAACGAGGTCGGGCTGACCTTCGTGCACGTCACCCACGACCAGGAAGAGGCCATGACCATGGCCGACACGGTCGCGGTGATGAACGCAGGGCGCATCGAGCAGCTCGGACCGCCCCAGCAGCTCTACGACCTGCCCCGCACGGCGTTCGTCGCCAACTTCCTCGGCCGCTCCAACCTGGTCGCGGGCACCGTCGTCGACCGCGGCGACGTGCTGGGCGTCGACGCCGGGGGTACTCGGCTGCAGGTTCCGGCCTCCCGGTCGGCCGTGCACGACGGCGAGGTGCTGGTCGGCATCCGGCCGGAGAAGGTGCGGCTGCTCCGCGACGGCGAGGCGCCACGGGCTGGGGCGAGCGTGCTGGGCCCCGGCATCGTCGCGGACGTGTCGTTCTCGGGGGTCAGCACCGAGTACCTGGTGGACGTCGGGGGGGTGGGCAGGCTCAGCGTCTTCGCCCAGAACCTCGACGCGGACGTGCCGGTCGTGCTGGGCGACGAGGTGCGGCTCACGTGGTCGCCCCAGCACGCCTTCGCGCTGGCGGGCGAGCCGAGCCGCGACGACGCGTCCGCGGCACCGGAGCCCGCGACCGTCGGCGCGGGCAGCGCAGCGCCGTGACGGCAGCGCTGACGGCCGTCGCGTCCGAACTGGGCGGCCGGGAAGCCGAAGCCGCGCGACGGCGCAGCCGGATCGCGTGGGTGCTGCTCTCTCCTGGCCTGGTCTACCTGGTGCTGTTCTTCGTCGCCCCGGTCGCGGTGCTGCTGCTGGTCTCGTTCTACGAGCGGGTGCCGGGCGGCGCGGTGGGTCAGACCGCCCCGGCGTTCCGGGTCGCCAACTACTCCGACGCCATCGTGGAGTACGCCCCCCAGTTCGGCCGGTCGCTGCTGTTCGCCCTGATCGCGACGGTCCTCACGCTGGCCATCGGCTACCCGCTGGCTTACGTCATCGGCGTGCGGGCCCGCAACCGGCCCCTGCTGCAAGGGCTCATGCTGGTGCTGGTCATCGCGCCGTTCTTCACGAGCTTCGTCCTCCGCACGATCGCCTGGAAGCAGATACTGGCCGACCAGAGCATCGTGGTCAGCGTCTTGAAGGCGCTCGCGCTGTTGCCTGCCGACGCCCGGCTCACGGCAACGCCGTTCGCTGTCGTCGCGGGACTGACCTACAACTTCCTGCCGTTCATGACGCTGCCACTCTTCGCCTCCCTCGAACGGCTGGACGTGCGGCTGATCGAGGCGAGCGCGGACCTCTACGCGAGCCCGATCGTCACGTTCCGCCGGGTCACGCTGCCCTTGACGATGCCGGGAATCGTGTCCGGCTCGCTGCTCACGTTCATCCCGGCCGCGGGTGACTACGTCAACTCCTCGCTACTGGGCACCACCGGGACGTCGATGATCGGCAACGTGATCGACGCGCGCTTCTTCCGGGTCGTCGACTACCCGACGGCAGCCGCGCTCTCGGTGATGCTGATGGCCGGGATCCTCGTGCTCGTCGCCTGGTACGTCCGACGCGCGGGAACGGAGGACCTGCTGTGACCACGTCCTCGACCCGCCGCTGGTCACTCGGCCGCTACCTGCTGCCCATCTACGCCGGGGTCGCGTTCGTCTACCTGCTGACCCCGATCGCCTACACGTTCACGTTCAGCTTCAACGACGCGGGCAAGTCCAACCTCGTCTGGCGGGGCTTCACGCTGGCCAACTGGCAGAACCCGTGTGGGGCGCCTGCGGTGTGCGAGGCGGTGGTCAACAGCTTGGAGATCGGAGTGCTGGCCACCGTGATCTCGACGGTGCTGGGCACGATGATCGCGATCGCGCTGGTGCGCTACCGGTTCCGCTTCCGCGCCACCGCGAACCTGCTGCTGTTCCTGCCGATGGCCACGCCCGAGGTCGTGCTCGGGGCAGCGCTGCTCGCACAGTTCCTCAACCTGCGGGTCAACCCCGGCTTCACGACGATCGTCATCGCGCACGTGATGTTCTGCATCAGCTTCGTCGTCGTCACGGTGAAGGCCCGCGTCGCGTCGCTGGACCCGGGCCTGGAGGAGGCCGCAGCCGATCTCTACGCCTCGCCGAGCGCCGCGTTCTGGCGGGTGACGTTCCCGCTGCTGCTACCGGGCATCGCGGCGGCTGCGCTGCTCGCGTTCTCGCTCAGCTTCGACGACTTCATCATCACGAACTTCAACTCGGGCAACACCGACACGTTCCCGAAGTTCGTCTACGTTGCGGCGACCCGCGGCATCCCGCCGCAGGCCAACGTCATGGGCTCGGCCATGTTCCTGCTCGCGCTGCTGATCGTGGTGACCGGACAGGTGCTGGCCGCGCGGCGGCGCCGGGCGGCCGCGGCGGCGGGCATGTGATCATGCCTAACCGCTGAGGGCGCGGGACAGGGTGGCCGCGATGACGCTGGGGCGGCGGGTGAGGCGTTCCTCCCCGTCGGCCAACGTCATGAGGCGCAGGCCCGCGTTCACCAGCAGCCACCGCAGCGGCTCCGGTTCCCATCGGCGGGAGCGATGGCCGACCCAGGGCAGCTCGGTCACCGGGTCGGGGCGGCCCAGCACCAGCGCGGCGAGCGTGCGCCCGGCCAGATGGGAGGTGCCGACCCCGTCGCCGACGTAGCCTCCTGCCCAGCCCACGCCGTCGTTCCCCAGTCCGACACCCGCACACCAGTCGCGCGCGATGCCCAGCGGGCCGCCCCACGCGTGGGTGAAGTCCGACGCGACCAACGCGGGGAAGAGCTCCCGCGCTGCGGCCCGCAGGCCCGTGAACACCCGGTCGTCCCGGTCGAAGGCGGGCGCGATCCGCGACCGCCAGTGGTAGGGCGCCCCACGGCCACCGAACACCAGCCGGTCGTCGGCCGTGCGTTGGCCGTAGACGATCAGGTGGCGGTGGTCGGTGAAGGTCTGTCCGCCTGCGAGGCCCGCCACGTCCCAGAACGCCGACGGCATCGGGCGCGTCGCGACGATCAGCGAGTACACCGGCACGACCGACCGCGGCGTGAGCTCTGCGGCCCACGCCTCGGTGGCCCTGATGACCGTCCGCGCGGTGATGACGCCCCGGTCCGTCACGACCCGCCTGGGCCCGATCGCCGTCGCCGCCGTGCGCTCGTAGATCATCGCCCCACGGCGCTCGACGGCCCTGGCCAGCCCGCGGGCGAGCCGGGCGGGCTGGATCCGGGCGCAGTCCGGCGTGTAGGACGCACCGAGCACGTCGGATGCCCCGACCAACGCCGAGGCTTCCCGCGCAGGCAGGAACCCGCCCGCGGCCTCGGCGCGCCGCAGCTGGACCGGGGTGCGCGCGAGGGTGACCGTGCCGCCCTTGACCCAGTCGCACGCGATGGCTTCCTCGGCGACCGTCTTACCGACCTCGTCGACGGTGTCGCGCATGGCTGCGCCCATGGCGAGCGCGGCTGCGCGGCCGTGGCGACGGCTCAGCTTGGCCTCGCTCGCCGGGAAGAGCGCCGAACACCAGCCGCCGTTGCGGCCGCTCGCCCCGAACCCCGCGACTTCGCGCTCGACCACGACGACGCGCAGCGAAGGGTCGCCGCGCACCAGGTGATAGGCCGTCCACAACCCCGTGAAGCCCGCACCGACGATCGCCACGTCGGCCTGGGTGTCGCCGTCGAGCGCAAGGCGCGGCGCGAGGTCGTCGCCGTCCCCCATGACCTGCTCGTGCCACAACGAAAGGGGTCGATCCGCCCTCACAGACGTGACCACGCCTCGGTGAGCACGCCGCGCAGGATCTGCTCCATCTCCGCGAACTCGGACGGCCCGGCGATCAACGGCGGCGCGAGCTGGACGACGGGATCGCCACGGTCGTCGGTCCGGCAGTAGAGCCCCGCGTCCCAGAGCGCCTTCGACAGGAACCCGCGCAGCAAGCGCTCGCTCTCGTCGGCGTCGAAGGTCTCCTTGGTGGCCTTGTCCTTCACCAGCTCGACGCCGAAGAAGAAGCCCTCGCCGCGCACGTCGCCGACGATCGGCAGATCGAGCAGCTTCTCCAGCGTGGCGCGGAAAGCAGGCGACTGCTCCTTGACGTGCGCGTTGAGGCCTTCACGCTCGAAGATGTCGAGGTTGGCCATGGCGACCGCCGCCGAGACGGGATGGCCGCCGAAGGTGTAGCCGTGCAGGAACGAGGCCGTGCCGCTCGCGAACGGCTCGAACAGCCGCTCGCTCGCGATCATCGCGCCGATCGGCGAGTAACCCGACGACATGCCTTTGGCGCAGGTGATGATGTCGGGGATGTAGTCGAAGTCGGAGCAGGCGAACATCGACCCGATGCGGCCGAACGCGCAGATCACCTCGTCGGACACCAGCAGCACGTCATGACGGGTGCAGATCTCGCGCAGCCGCTCGAAGTACCCGGGCGGGGGCGGGAAGCAGCCGCCCGCGTTCTGGACGGGTTCGACGAACACCGCCGCGACCGTGTCGGCGCCCTCGTCGAGGATCGCTTCCTCGACGCGGTCGGCCGCCCACAGCCCGAAGGCCTTCCCCTCCAGCTCGTGCGGCGCCCGGTAGGCATTGGTGTTGGCGACCTTGAAAGCGCCGGGCACCAAGGGCTCGAACGGCGTGCGGTACTCGGGCACTCCGGTGATCGCCAGCGCGCCCTGCGTGGTGCCGTGGTAGGCGATCGAACGGCTGATCACCTTGGTCTTCGTGGGTTTGCCCGTGAGCTTGAAGTACTGCTTGGCGAGCTTCCACGCGGACTCGACGGCCTCGCCGCCGCCGCTGGTGAAGAACACCCGGTTAAGGTCGCCGGGAGCGTAGTGCGCCAGCCGTTCGGCGAGGTCGATCGCGCCCGGGTGGGCGTAGGACCACAGCGGAAAGAACGCCAGCTCGGAAGCCTGGCGCGCGGCCGCCTCGCCCAGCTCGCGGCGGCCGTGCCCGACCTGAACGGTGAACAGCCCGGCCAGTCCGTCGATGTAGGAGCGGCCTGCCGAGTCGAACACCCGGCAGCCCTCCCCCCGCACGATGATCGGCGGCGCCGTCGACTGGCGGGTGAAGTGCATCCACAGGTGGTCGCGAGCGGCGTCGGCTCGCTCGGTGCCGCGAGGTGTCGTCGTCGGGCCGGTCATCGGGTTCCCCAGTTGTAGTGCTGCTTGCGCAGCTTCATGTAGACAAATGTCTCCGTGCTGCGGACGCCGGGCAGCGCTCTGATCCGCCGCCCGACCAGGTCCAACAGGTGGTCGTCGTCCTCGCAGACCGCCTCGACGAGCACGTCGAAACTGCCTGCCGTGATGACGACGTAGTCCACCTCGGTCATCTCCGAGAGAGCGTCGGCGAGCGCCACGACGTCGCCGTCGGCGCGGACGCCGACCATGGCCTGGCGGCGGAACCCCAGCTGGAGCGGGTCGGTGACCGCGACGATCTGGATGACGCCCGCCTCCTGCATGCGGGCCACCCGCTGACGCACCGCGGCCTCCGACAGCCCGACGGCGCGGGCGATCGTGGTGTACGAGCGGCGACCGTCTTCCTGTAGCTGCTCGACGATCGCCTTGCCCACGTCGTCGAGCAAGGCGTGGGACATGGTGGCGGTCACGCTTCGCAGCGTAGACGACGATCGGGCGGCAAAGAAGCGATTCCGTCGTCGGCCACCAGTCGGGACACGGATTTCATCGATCGCACCGCGGCAGACCTCGAAATGCGTCGTTCGAGGACCTAGCATGCCTCGCAGGGGAAACCACAGGCGGAGGCAGCATGAGCACCGAGACGTCGAGCACGACCGGGACGGCGCCGGGATCGAAGGGACTGAAGGGCGGGGCGCTCGGCCTCGTGTCCAGCGTCGTGATCGGCATGGCGTCCACGGCGCCCGCCTACAGCCTCGCGGCCAGCCTCGGGCTGATCGTCGTGATCGTGGGCGAGAAGACGCCCGCGATCATGCTGCTGGCGTTCATCCCGATGTACCTGATCGCGGTGGCCTACCGCGAGCTGAACGAGGCGGAGCCCGATTGCGGCACGACGTTCACCTGGGCGGGCCGGGCCTTCGGGCCGTGGATGGGGTGGATGGGCGGCTGGGGCATCATCGCCGCCGACATCATCGTGATGGCCAACCTCGCCCAGATCGCGGGCTCCTACTCGTTCCAGCTGGTCGGGCTCGACGACCTGGCCAACGACCAGCTGTGGTCGACGGTCGCGGGCGTCGTGTGGATCCTGATCATGACCTACATCTGCTACCGCGGCATCGAGGTGTCCGCCCGGATGCAGTACGCGCTGCTGGGCATCGAACTGCTGGTGCTGCTGGCGTTCGCCGTCATCGCGCTGGTCAAGGTGTTCAGTGGCAGCGCGCCCGACGGCTCGGAGGTGCCGAGCATCGCCTGGCTGTGGCCCGACGGGATATCGGTCTCGGACCTCGCCGACGCCGTCCTCATCGCGGTCTTCCTCTATTGGGGCTGGGACACCGCCGTTGCGGTCAACGAGGAGTCCGACGACCCGGCCAAGACCCCCGGCCGGGCCGCGGTGCTCTCGACCCTGCTGCTGCTCGTCACCTACGTGCTCGTCGCGACGGCGTCGGTGGCGTTCGCGGGCACCGGCACCACGGGTATCGGCCTGGGCAACCCGGACAACGCCAGCGACGTGTTCGCCGCGATCGGCCCCGCGGTCTTCGGCGACAGCCCGATCGGATCGGTCTTCGTCGTCCTGCTGATCATCTCGGTGCTGACGTCGTCGGCGGCGTCGACGCAGACCACGATCCTGCCCACCGCGCGGGCCGCGCTCTCGATGGGCGCCTACCGGGCGATCCCGCGGCGCTTCGCCAAGATCCACCCGAGGTATCTGACGCCCAGCTACGCGACGTGGGCGATGGGCATCGTGTCGATCGTGTTCTACGTGGGCCTGACGCTCATCAGCACGAACGTCCTCGCCGACTCGATCGCCGCCGTCGGGCTGCTGATCGCGTTCTACTACGGCCTCACCGGCTTCGCGTGCGTCTGGTATTACCGCAAGCACCTGCAGGGCCGGAACCTGTGGACGAAGGGCGTGCTTCCCGGTCTGGGCGGGCTGATGCTGCTCGCGGCGTTCATCCAGGCCTCCATCACCTACGCGAGCCCCGACGGCGGCTCGACCGTCGTGTTCGGCATCGGCGGCGTCTTCGTGATCGGCATCGGCTCGCTGGTGCTCGGCGCGGTGCTGATGCTCATCTACAGCAGGGTCGCGCCGCCGTTTTTCCGCGGCCAGACCCTGACGAAGGGCAGCCACGACCTGATCCTGCCGCCGAGCCACCCGATCGGGTTGACCCTGCCGGACTCGCGGGAGGAGACGGTGATCGCCCCCGACCTGTCGAACCTGCCGGCGGGCCAGAAGCCGCTGGACCCGCGCGACTGACGCAGGCCGCCGCTCGCACACACCACGCGGGGCCCGCACACACGTCCCACCGTGTGTGCGGGCCACCGACGGTGTGTGGCAGCTACACGGCGATGACCGTCGGGACGATCATGGGGCGGCGACGGTAGGTCTCGCCGACCCACTTGCCCACCACCCGGCGCACCGCCTGCGCGATGCGGTGCGTGTCGGCGATGCCCTCGGCCTCGGTGCGCGACAGCTCGTCCTCGACGATCGGCAGCACCGCGTCGAGCGCCTTCGGGTCGTCGGAGAAGCCGCGCCCGGACACGGTGGGGCGCGACACGGGCCGTCCGGTGGTGGCGTCGACCGCCACCGTGATCGAGATGAACCCGCCCTCGCCGAGGACGAGCCGGTCGCCAAGGGTGGACTCGCCGATGTCGCCCACGGCCAGGCCGTCGACGTACACGCGCCCGACCTCGACTCGGCCGCTGATCTTCGCCCGGCCGTCGATGAGGTCGACGACGACGCCGTCCTCGGCGAGCACCACCGACTCCTCCGGCACACCGGTCCGCGTGGCCAGCGCGGCGTTGGCGCGCAGGTGGCGCCATTCACCGTGGACGGGCATCACGTTGGAGGGGCGCACCGCGTTGTAGAGGAACAGCAGCTCACCGGCCGGGGAGTGCCCCGAGACGTGCACGCGCGCGGTGCCCTGGTGGACGACGCGCGCACCGAGCCGGGTGAGCCCGTTGATCACGGCGAACACCGCGGTCTCGTTGCCGGGGATGAGTGAGCTGGCGAGGATGACGGTGTCTTCGGGCTTGATCCGCACGGAGCGGTGGTCGCCGCGTGCCATCCGGGCCAGGGCCGAGAGCGGCTCGCCCTGCGATCCCGTCGAGACGTAGACGATGCGGTCGTCGGGCAGCGACGCCGCGTCGTCCAACTCCACCAGCAGGCCCTCCGGCACGGTGAGGTAGCCCATCTCGGCGGCGAGGCCCATGTTGCGGAGCATCGACCGGCCGACGAAGCAGACCTGCCTGTGGTGTGCGGCGGCGGCGTCGAGCACCTGCTGCACGCGATGCACGTGGCTGGCGAAGCAGGCCACGATGATCCGCGCGTCGGCCCGGTGGAACATGCCGTCGAGAACCGGGCCGATCTCGCGTTCGGAGATGACGAAGCCGGGCACGTCGGCGTTGGTGGAATCGACGAGGAACAGGTCGACGCCCTCGTCGCCCAGCCGGGAGAACCCGCCGAGGTCGGTGAGCCTGCCGTCGAGGGGCAGCTGGTCCAGCTTGATGTCACCGGTGTGCAGCACGAGGCCCGCGGGTGTGCGGATGGCGACCGCCAGCGCGTCGGGGATGGAGTGGTTGACCGCGAAGTACTCGCAGTCCCACCCCCCGTGCCGCAGCCGCGTGCCTTCCTTCACCTCGAGCAGGTGCGGGGTGAGCCGGTGTTCCTTGCACTTGGCCGCGACCAGCGCCAGCGTGAACCGCGACCCGACGACCAGCAGCTCGGGCCGCTGCCGCAGCAGGAACGGGACGGCGCCGATGTGGTCCTCGTGGCCGTGGGTGAGCACGAGCGCGTCGATGTCGTCGAGGCGGTCCTCGATGGCCCGGAAGTCCGGCAGGATCAGGTCGACGCCAGGAGAGTCCTCGGAGGGGAACAACACGCCGCAGTCGACGACGAGCAGGCGGCCGTCGTACTCGAAGACCGTCATGTTGCGGCCGATCTCGCCGATGCCGCCCAGCGCCACCACGCGCAGGCCGCCCTCGGGCAGCCGAGGCGGGGGTGCGGCAGGAAGCTCGGAGCGGTTCACCTCCTCGGGAGGGGCGGAGCTCGGCCGCGGCTGTTCGCGGCGGCGGGGACGACGATCGGGTCGGGACAAGGACGATCCTTCAGCTCGGTAGTGCGATGGACAGGCCCGCTTCGGCCAGATCAGCGGCGATGTCGCGCACCTGGGCGTCATCGGCAGGGGGCAGGGGGAGGCGGGGATCGCCGACGTCGAGGCCGGAAAGGCGCAGGGCGGTCTTGGCGAACACGACACCGCCGACGCGCTCCATGGCGCGCGACACGGGAAGCACCGACGCGTTGAGCGCGCGGGCGCGCTCGTGCTCCCCCGCGTCGAACGCGTTAATCAGCGCGCGGTGGCGATCGGCGACGACGTGCCCGGTGACACTGACGAAACCCGCGGCACCGACGGCCAGCCACGGCAGGTTCAGCGGATCGTCGCCGCAGTAGTAGGCCAACGGGGTGGCGGCGAGCACCCGGACGCCGTGCGGCAGATCACCCCTCGCGTCCTTCACCGCGACGATCCGCGGATGCTCGGCGAGGCGCTGCAGCGTCTCGAACTCGATCGGGACGATGCTGCGCGGCGGGATGTCGTAGAGCATCACCGGCAGGTCGGTGGCGTCGGCCACGGCGGTGAAGTGCTGCAGGAGGCCTGCCTGCGGCGGCCGGGAGTAGTACGGCGTGACGACGAGCAGCCCGTGCGCCCCCGCCTGCTCCGCCGCGCGCGCCAGGTGGACGCTGTGCGCGGTGTCGTAGGTGCCCGCGCCCGCCACGACCCGTGCGCGATCGCCGACCGCGGCCACCACGGCGCGTACGACGTCAGCCTTCTCCTCGTCGGACGTCGTGGGGCCCTCGCCCGTGGTGCCGTTGACGACCAGACCGTCGTTGCCCAGCTCGACCAGGTGCGCCGCGAGCTCCTCCGTGCGCTTCAGGTCGAGGGCGCCCTCGGCGTCGAACGGGGTGACCATCGCGGTGAGCATGCGCCCGAAGGGGCGGCCGGAACCGGGGGTCATACCGCAAACGGTACCGCTCGCCCACGACAAGATCGGGAACGGTCGAGATCAGACGCCGCGGGACACTGCTCCGAGTGCGGCGACGTCCGCCGGATCGCCATCGAGTTCGACCTGAACCGCCGACCTTCCGAAGGCGTGCAACACCAGCTCGGACGGCGTACCGGTGACGGTCACCGAGCGCTCGCCCGCCTTCGCCGCAATGCGCTCCCCCGAAGGCCGCGCCAGTACCACGCCGACCGGACTGCTCCTATACAGCATGCGGCCCGTCCGACCGAGCAGCGCCCACAGCTCAGCGTCGCGCTCGGCGTCAGCGGGCCTCGGCGACCAGCCCGGCTCGCCCCGTCGAACGTCCTCGTGGTGCACGAACAGCTCGGCCCCGTTGCCCAGCCGGTCGAGCGGCGGGATCCGGAACGGCGACCAGAGCGGGGGGCCGCCGCGCAACAGGTCCACGCGCTCGCTCCACGGCGTCGTGGCGTAGCCGCGCATGGCCTTCTCCGTGACCGAGGCCAACGGAGCCAGCATGATGCCCGCGGCCGCGAGCGGCTGACGTTCGCGGACGAGCAGGTGGGCGAGCAGGTCGGCGGTGGTCCAGCCCGTGCACAGGGTGACGCGGTCGGGCCCGACCGCGTCGAGGGTGTCGCAGATGGCCGCCCTCTCGGCGGTCGCGAGGCTCATGTGGTCGACAGTAGCCCGGGAAACCGACGCCCGGCGGCCGATGATCGTCAAGAACGGGACATGGGGTGCGCTCATGCCGCTCAGGTCCCGCAGACGGTGATCACGGGGCCGGCAGCGTCAACCCTCGGTGACGAACGGGCTGGACGCGATTTCGGTGCCGTCGTCCAGGGTCGCGATCTCGAAGTCGGCGAACACGTTGGTGACCGCGCGCTGCAGCTGGCGCAGGCACTCGATGGCCAACTCGCGGATCTCGACGTCGGCGTGCTCTGTGGCGCGCATGGCGATGAAGTGCCGCCACGCCCGGTAGTTGCCGGTGACGACGATGCGCGTCTCGGTGGCGTTGGGCAGGATCGCCCTGGCGGCCTGGCGGGCCTGCTTGCGGCGCTGCGTCGCGTTCGGGACGTCGGCGAAGCGCTTCTCCAGCCCCTCCAGCAAGCCCTCGTAGGCCTTGACCGACGCCTCGGCGGCCTCGGCGAACAGCGCGTGCAGCTCCGCGTCGTCCGCGATGACGGCGGGCTCGACCATGGCCGCGTCCCGCTCCGGCACGTAGCGCTGAGAGAGTTGGCTGTAGGAGAAATGCCGGTGCCGGATCAGCTCGTGGGTCAGTGATCGCGAGACACCGGTGAGGTAGAAGCTCACGGTGCCGTGCTCCAGCACGGACAGGTGTCCGACCTCGAGGATGTGCCGGAGATAGCCCGCGTTCGAGGCAGTGCGGGGGTTCGGCTTGCTCCACGACTGATAGCAGGCGCGGCCCGCGAACTCGGCGAGCGCCTGGCCCCCGTCGGCGTCCGTGGTCCACGGCACGTCGTCCGGCGCGACGAACTCGGTCTTGGCGACGAGCTGGACGCGCAAAGGAGCGATGTGCGGCATGCGGCGAGCCTAACCTGACATCACCCCGACCCTCATTGACGTCACAGGTCGTCCTTGACCGACGTCACGTCTGACGCCATGATGGCGTCATGGATCTCAGTAAGTATGTCGCCCAGCTGCGGGAGGACCTCGGGTCCGCCGCCGCGGCTGGTGACGAGCAAACGCAGCGCACCGCCGCGCTGCTCGGCGGCGCAATCGAACCCGCCGCCCGGCTGGCGATGATGAATGCCCTCTCCGACCTCGCCGCGGAAGTCACGGCCGCACTCGGCGACCGCGTGGTCGAGGTGCGGCTGGACGGCCGCGATGTGCGGGTGGCGGTGAGCGCCGACCCGTTGGCAGGCGAGCCAGAGCCTGAGCGGGCCGACGCGCCCCAGGGCGGCTTCCGCGGCTTCGGTGGTTTCGGCGGCGACCCCGGCGACATCTCGCGGGTCACCCTCCGCCTCGTCGAGCAGATCAAGAACCAGGCTGAGCAGGCGGCGGCGAACCAGGGCGTTTCCCTCAACTCCTGGGTGGCGCAGGCGGTGCAGGGGGCGCTTTCGGGCCAGCCCGGCAGGCCCCGCAAACAGGACCGCAAGGACGGCAAGCGCCTCAAGGGATGGGTCCAGGGATGAGCGAGCCGATCGACTTCACGAAGCAGGACGAGCTCGTCGGGAACGACCTCACCAGGCGCGAGAGCTGGCCGGTCGGTGGTGTCGCCGAGCTGGAGCTGTCGGTGGACGTCGGGCGCATCGAGGTGCACCTCGACCGGGCCGACGAACCGGAGGTGCGGGTCGAGGTACGCCACGACCCGGCCGTGGGCGGCACGTGGGCCCAGAGCATCAGCGGCGTGATCAACTGGATCGGCCAGGCGACGGGCGGACCGGGCACGGAGGCGCAGGACCTCGCCGCCGAGGCCGTGCGGGCTGCGGAGGTCACCTGGTCGGAGCCGGGCCGCAGGCTGGTCGTCCGCTCATCGACGGAGCTTCCGCTGCGGCTGGTGCCGCTGGTCGTCACCGTCACGGCACCGGCCGGGTCGCGGCTCGCCGCCCGCACGGGCGCAGGTGACGTCGAGGTGACCGGCCGCGCGGGCTGGGCGGCGGTCCGCACCGGATCGGGCGAGGTGGACGTGGCCGCCGTCGACGGCGACACCGACGTCACGACGGGATCCGGTGACCTGGTGCTCGGGGAGGTCGTGGGCCGCGCTCGGCTGCGCACCGGATCGGGCACCGTCCGCCTCGCCTCCGCAGGTGGGGCCACCGAGATCAAGGCGGGCAGCGGAGATGTCGCGCTGGGCAGCGTGTCGGGCGATCTCGGTGTGCGCACCGGCTCCGGCGAGCTGCGCGTCGACGACGCCCGCTCGGGACGGTTCGACCTGACCACGGGCTCGGGCGAGATTCGGGTGGCGGTGCACCCCGGGGTGCGCGCGGAGCTGGACCTCACCTCGGGCTCCGGTCGGGCACGCAGCGAGCTCACGGTGGAGTCCGCGCCACCCGGTGATGCGGTGGCGCTGCAGGTTCGTGGGCGAACAGGCAGCGGCGATGTGCTGGTGACGAGAGCCCTCGTCACCACCTGAGCGTCTATGGCTCGTTCGGCGCGGGGGATCGCCGGGCGGAGAGGCGCCGGGCGGGGCGGATGAGCGCGCCCCGCCCGGCGGAGCCGAGGCGCCGCCGAGCAGCCCGGCCCGCCTCCGGCTTCTGCCGAGCGGCGGCCTGCCTGCGGCCGTCACCGGGACACGGCCGCCGCGAGCGGCACGGCCAGATCGCCCCGCGGGCCGACGACCACGCCATCCAACTCGAGCCACTCGGCCATCACCCGCAGCTCGGCGGCCAGCTCGGCGACCACCCGGGGCGGCTCCACCCCCGCCTCGGCAAACGCGCCCTGTACGCGGAGGACGCGGTTGGCACGGTCGGCCTTCAGGTCGACCCTGGCCACGAGCTCGCCGTCGAGCAGGAACGGGAACACGTAGTAGCCGAACTCGCGCTTGGGCTCCGGCACGTAGATCTCGACGCGGTAGCGGAAGCCGAACATCCGCTCAGTGCGGGCGCGCTCCCAGATCAGCGGGTCGAACGGGCACAGCAGCGCTCGACCGGCGATCCGCCGCGGCATCCGCGCGCCCGGCACCCGGTAGGCGGGCGCCCGCCAGCCCGTCACGGCGATCTGCTCCAGCTCCCCGGCCTCGACCAGCTCGCCGACGGCCTGCCTGCTCGCTTCGGGGCCCAGGCGGTAGTAGTCGCGCAGATCCGGCTCTGTGGCCACGCCCAACGCCACTGCCGCCTGCCGGACGAGCCGACGAGCGGCCTCGTCGGGGTCGGGAGCGGGCGCGGCGAGCACCGCAGGGGGCAACACCCGCTCCGGCAGGTCGTAGAGCCGCTGGAAGTGCACCCGGGTGCCGGTGGTGAGCAAGCCCATGCCGAACATCCACTCGCACACCCGCTTGATGTGGGAACGCTCCCACCAGCTCACCCCGGACGGGCGCGGAACAGCGGCCCCGAGGAGCGCTTTCTCCAACGTCCCGGCCCCGACGGGGCCGAGCTCCTTCACCGCGGCCAGCACGTCGTCCACGAGTGCGGGCTCCTGCTCGACGAGTGCGGCGTAGTTCTTCCACCAGCCGCGCCGCTTGGCCCCGGAGAGCAGCATCGGCCAGTCGGCCACCGGCAGCAGGCTGGCCTCATGCGCCCAGTACTCGACCAGCAGCCGCGGACGGCGCGCCGAGGAGGACCAGGCCGCGTCGTCGACCAGCGCTCGCCCGTAGGGCCCGAGCCTGCTGAACACGGGCATGTAGTGGGCGCGTACGGCGACGTTCACCGAGTCCAGCTGCAGCAGGCGCAACCGCTCGAGCAACGGCCGGAGATGGCGCAACGTGACGGGGCCGAACGGCCGAGCCACGCCGAACCCCTGCGCGGCGAGCGC
>DASWUV010000196.1:0-6665 GCA_036401495.1 Pseudonocardia sp.
CAGCAGGATCCAGGTCGGCCGTGTCCTGCTCGTCGTGGTGTTGGGCATCGCCACACTGAAGCTCGTCGTCGTCCAGGCCGTACAGGCGCCCGACCTGAACGCCGCGTCGGCCCGGCAGCTGCTCACCGAGATCCCGCTGCCCGCGGAGCGGGGGGCGATCCTCGACAGCGCGGGCAAGCCCCTCGCCTTCAGCACCGAGGCCAACGCGCTCGTCACCAACCCGCGGACGATCGCGCGGACGCACGGCGCGGACGCCGCCGCGTACATCGCGCGCATGTCGACGGTACTGGGGCAGGCCACCGGCCAGGACCCTGCCGCCCTGCAGACCCTGCTGACCAGCGACAAGGGCTACGTCGTGCTGGCCAAGCTGGTCGACCCCGCCGTCGCAGCGCAGATGCACGACCAGTTCCCGGAGATCGCGCTGGAGCGGCGCGAGGCGCGCGAGTACCCGGGCGGATCGCTGGCCGCGAACGTCATCGGGTCGGCGACGTGGGACGCCACCGACAGCCCGGGAAAGCTCACCGGGCGCGTCGGACTGGAGAGCTCGCAGGACAACCTGCTGTCGGGCTCCAACGGCGTTCGCGAGGTCGACACCGCGCAAGGCAGCAACGCGGAGATCCCCGGCAGCGTGCGCTACGAGCGGCCCGCGGTGCCCGGCTCGACCCTGCAGCTGACGGTGGACTCGGACCTCCAGTACACCGTTCAGCGTGACCTGACGGCGTTCATCGCGAAGACCCGCGCCAAGGGCGACAGCTCTGTGGTGGTGCTCGACGTCGCCACCGGCAAGGTCCGGGCGCTGGCCACCGGCGAGACCTTCGACCCGACCAACCCCGGCGGGGCCTCGACCGACGCGTTGGGCGACCCCGCGGTCACCTCGCCCTTCGAGCCCGGCTCGGTCAACAAGATCGTGACGATGTCGGCGGCGATCGAGTACGGCGTCGCCAAGCCCGGCGACGTGCTCAACGTCCCCGGCAGCATCAAGGTGGCCGACCGCACGATCAACGACGCCTGGGTGCACGGGCTCGCGCACTACACGCTCACCGGCGTGCTCGCGAAGTCGTCCAACGTCGGCACGATCATGACGGCGCAGCGGGTCGGGCCCGACCGGTTCGCGGACATGCTGGCGCGCTACGGCCTCGGCGTGAAGACCGGGGTCGGGCTGCCCGGCGAGAGCGCGGGCAGCGTGCCGCCGATGGCGACCTGGTCCGGGTCGACGTTCGGCAACCTGCCCATCGGCCAGGGCCTGTCGATGACGGTGCTGCAGATGGCGGGCATGTACCAGGCCGTCGCCAACAACGGCCTGCGGATGCCGCCGCGGATCGTCGAGGCCACGACCGGGCCCGACGGGGTGCGCACCGAGGTGCCCCCACCGGCCGGTGTGCAGGTGGTGTCGCCGCAGACGGCGGCGACGTTGCGCACGATGTTGACCGCGGTCACCCAGGACGTCCACGGCCAGCGCGGCACCGGCCCGACGGCCGCCGTCCCCGGCTACCAGGTGGCGGGGAAGACCGGCACGGCGCAGCAGGTCAACCCGGTGTGCGGCTGTTACTCCAGCTCGACCTACTGGATCACGTTCGCGGGCATGTTCCCCGCCCAGAACCCCCGCTTCGTCGTCGGGATCATGCTCGACGCGCCTGCGGGCGGTGCGAGCGCCGCGCCGCTGTTCCACGACATCGCGACCTACCTCGCCCAGCGCGACCACGTCCCGCTGACGACCAACCCGACCCCGCCGCAGACCCTGCAACTCCCCTGAGGGTGAGTCGTGCACCTCGCCACGCCGAGTTGGGCATCTCGGCACGCCCGCAACGCGCGGAGCACGATCGATCGTCTGCGGCGCGTCGGCGGTGATCGGCGGCCTGTCGCACGGGGACACGCGACTCCGCGACGATCGGTGGACTGGCTGCGCCGAGCGGCGGAACAAAGGGTCGGCTGTTCGGCGATGCGCGTCCGAGTGGCCAGTACGCCGCCGGTAACCTCCGCGGCATGTCCGCTGCGGGTCCTGCCCCGGTCACCGCCACTCTGCCGCCGCGACCGCGCGCGGTCCGACCGGTCCCACTGGGTGCCGTCGCGGCGGTCGTCGACGCAGGCCGCCCTGCCGCCGGGGCCGGGCACCACCCCGACGGCGACATCCTGATCAGCGGAGTGACCCTGCGTGCGGCCGAGGTCCGACCGGGCGACCTGTTCGCCGCGCTGCCCGGCGCCCGCGCGCACGGCGCCGACTTCGCCGCCGACGCCCTCGCCAGGGGAGCGCTCGCCGTGCTCACCGACCCCGAGGGGGCGGCCCGCACGGCGCTGCGCGGGGTTCCGGTACTGGTCCACGCCCGTCCGCGCGACGTCCTCGGTCCCGTCGCCGCCCTCGTCTACGGCGACCCGACGGCCCGTCTCGCGGTGCTGGGGGTCACCGGTACCAGCGGCAAGACCACGGTCGCGCACATGATGGAGGCGGGCCTCGCGGCGGCGGGGCGCACGGCCGGTCTGCTCGGGACCGTCGGCGTCTGCATCGACGGCGCCCGCCTGCCCAGCGCCTTCACGACGCCGGAGGCACCCGACCTGCAGGCGCTCTTCGCGACGATGCGCGAGGCGGGGGTGACCGACGTCGCGATGGAGGTGTCCAGCCACGCGCTCGCGCTCGGCCGGGTGGCGGGCACCCGCTTCGCGGTCGGCGCGTTCACCAACCTGTCCCAGGACCACCTGGACTTCCACCGCGACATGGACGACTACTTCGAGGCCAAGGCCAGACTCTTCGACGGACGGGCCGAGCACGCCGTCATCTGCGTCGACGACGAGTGGGGGGCCCGGCTGGCGGCGCGCACCCCCGGCGCCGTCACGGTCGCGACGACGGGCCCCGCCGACTGGAGCGCGGCGGCCGCGGTCACCGACGCCGGTGGAGGCCAGCGCTTCACCGCGATCACCCCCGACGGCCCGGTCCCGGTCCGCCTGCGCCTTCCCGGCGCGTTCAACGTGGCGAACGCGCTGGTCGCGCTCGCGAGCCTGGCCGCAGTGGGCGTGCCCGCTCCGCAGGCGGCCCAGCGGCTCGCGGAGGTCACCGTCCCCGGCCGCATGCAGCGGGTCGCGCTGGGCCAGCCGTTCCTCGCGGTCGTCGACTACGCGCACAAGCCCGCCGCCGTCGCCGCGCTGCTGGACACCCTGCGCGCGCAGGTGCCCGGCAGGCTGATCACGGTGTTGGGCTGCGGCGGCGACCGCGACCGTGGCAAACGCCCGCTCATGGGGGCCGCGGCCGCCGCGCGCTCGGACGTGCTGGTGGTGACCGACGACAACCCGCGTTCCGAACGCCCTGCCGACATCCGGGCGGCGATGCTCGCCGGTGCGCTCGGCGAGCCGGGCCACGGCGAGCTGCACGAGATCGGCGACCGGCGCGCGGCGATCGTCGCGGCCGTCGAAGCGGCCCATGCAGGCGACGCCGTCGTGATCGCGGGCAAGGGCCACGAGACCGGGCAGGAGATCAACGGCGTGCGCCATCCCTTCGACGACGCGGCCGAGCTCAGCGCGGCGATCGCAGGCGTGCGGCGGGCCGCTCACCGATGATCCACTCCCGCATGATCGGATGTGCACCGTGATCCCGCTGTCACTCTCGGAGATCGCCGAGGTCACGAACGGGCAGCTGGTCGGGGCCCGCGGTGACGAGGTGGTCACGGCCGTCGAGTTCGACTCGCGGGCGATCCGCGACGGCGGCCTGTTCCTGGCGCTGCCCGGTGAGCACGTCGACGGTCACGACTTCGCCGCGGCCGCGGCGGACCGGGGGGCTGCAGGCGTGCTCGCCGCCCGTCCCGTCGACGCGCCCGCCGTCGTCGTCCCGCCCGCCGTTCGCGCCACGGGCACCTACCTCGCCGACACCGATCCCGACGGCTCCGGCGCCGCCGTGCTGGCCGCGCTCGCCCGACTGGCCCACCACGTGGTGGGGCGGCTGCCGGGCCTTACCGTCATCGGGGTCACCGGCAGCTCGGGAAAGACGTCGACGAAAGACCTGCTCGCCGCGGTTCTGGCCCCGCTCGGACCGACGGTCGCCCCGCCCGAGTCGTTCAACAACGAGCTCGGTCTGCCGTGGACGGCACTGCGCGCGGAGACCACGACCCGCCACCTCGTCCTCGAGTTCTCCGCCCGCGGGCCCGGCCACATCGCCGCTCTCGCGGCCACCGTGCCACCCCGGATCGGGGTCGTGCTCAACGTCGGGAGCGCGCACCTCGGTGAGTTCGGCTCGGTCGAGGCCATCGCGCGGGCCAAGGGCGAGCTGGTCGAGGCGCTGCCCGGGGACGGGATCGCGGTGCTGAACGCCGACGACCCGCGCGTGGCCGCGATGGCCGCGCGCACCGCCGCCAGGGTCGTCACCTTCGGCAGGGCCGCCGACGTCCGCGCAGAGGCGGTCACCCTGGACGCGGGGCGCGCGCGGTTCGTGCTCGCCACCCCCGCGGGTTCGGCGGAGGTGGCGCTGCGGCTCGTCGGCGCACACCACGTCGGCAACGCACTGGCCGCCGCCGCGGTGGCGGTCGAGCTCGGCGGCACCGCCGAGGGGATCGCGGCGGCGCTCTCCGGCGTCACCCCGGCCTCCCGGTGGCGGATGGAGGTCACCGACCGCGCCGACGGCGTGACCGTCGTCAACGACGCCTACAACGCCAACCCCGACTCGATGGCCGCGGCGCTGCGGGCCCTGCGCGCCCTCGGCGACAGCAGACGGACGTGGGCCGTGCTCGGGCCCATGCGCGAGCTCGGCGGGGACGAAGCGGCGGCGCACGCGGGAGTCGCGACGCTGGCCAGGGAGCTCGGCATCGACGAGCTGGTGGCCGTCGACAGCCCGGAGTACGGGGCGCGGCGCCAGGTCCCCGACGTCGACGAGGCCATCGCGCTGCTGCACGCCGAGCTGGCGCCGGGCGACGTCGTGCTGGTCAAGGCCTCGCGGGCGGCCGGGCTCGAGCGGATCGCCGCCGATCTGCTGGACGGGAGCACAGTCGCGTGAGAGGCATCTTCATCGGGGCAGGCGTCGCGCTGGCGATCTCCATCCTGCTCACGCCCTACCTGATCCGGTTCTTCGCGCGACAGGGCTTCGGCCAGGAGATCCGCGCCGAGGGTCCGCAGAGCCACCAGGCCAAGCGGGGCACGCCCACCATGGGCGGCGTCGCCATCATGATCGCGATCTGGCTGGGCTACCTGCTGTCGCACCTCGTGACGGGCGAAGGGGTCACCCCGTCCGCGCTACTGGTGCTGTTCCTGACCACGGCGCTGGGCATCGTCGGGTTCCTCGACGACTTCATCAAGCTGCGCAGGGCCCGCAACCTCGGCCTCAACAAGACCTCCAAGATCATCGGTCAGGTCCTCACCGCCACGATCTTCGGGGTCCTCGCGCTGCGCTTCGCCAACGCCGACGGTCTCACGCCTGCGTCGGACAGCCTCTCGTTCGTGCGCGACATCGCCGTGCTGTCCTTCGGCGTCGTCGGCTTCATCCTGCTGGCCAACCTGATCATCGCGGCGTGGTCGAACGCCGTGAACCTCACCGACGGCCTCGACGGGCTCGCCGCGGGCACAGCGGCGATGGTGCTGGGCACCTATGTGATCATCTGTTTCTGGCAGTTCCGCAACAACTGCGCGCTCGTGTCGGCTGCCGGGTGCTACCAGGTCCGCGACCCGCTGGACATCGGCGTGGTCGCCGCCGCGGCGATGGGCGGCTGCATCGGCTTCCTCTGGTGGAACGCCGCCCCGGCGCGGATCTTCATGGGGGACACGGGGTCGCTCGCGCTGGGCGGCCTCGCGGCGGGGCTGTCCATCGTCACGCGCACCGAGCTGCTGCTGGTCGTCATCGGCGGCGTGTTCGTCGTCGAGGCCCTCTCGGTGGCGATGCAGATCCTGGTGTTCCGCACCACGCGGCGCCGGGTGTTCCGGATGGCCCCCTTCCACCACCACTTCGAGCTGGCGGGGTGGGCCGAGACCACCGTGATCATCCGATTCTGGCTGCTCGCGGCGATGTGCGCGGCGCTGGGACTCGGGCTGTTCTACAGCGAGTGGCTCACCGCCTCCGCGGGCGCATAGTGGCCAAGACCGACGAACTGCGCGGCGCGCGTGTTCTCGTCGCGGGCGCCGGGATCTCCGGGCGGGCGGCGGCCGAGGCGCTGCTGCGGCTCGGGGCCCTGGTCACGGTCACCGACGCCCGGCCGGAGGCGCTGACCGACCTGCCCGAGGGCGCGGTCGCGGGCCCGCAGGAGCTGCCTGCCGACGCCGCACTCGTGGTCACGGGGCCGGGGCGCCGTCCCGACGACGCGCTGGCGAGGGCGGCCGCCGCGGCAGGGCTCCCGGTCGTTGGCGAGCCGGAGCTGGCCTGGTGGATCGCCAGCGACCAGCGCCGCCCCGCGCCATGGCTGGCCGTCACCGGCACCAACGGCAAGACCACCACCGTCGGCATGCTGGAGTCGATTCTGCTTGCCGATGACGCCGACGCCGTGGCCTGCGGCAACATCGGCCATCCGGTCGTCACCGCCGTCCAGGAGGGCCGGGACGTGCTGGCCGTCGAGCTGTCGCGCGTGTCTGGAGCACCTCGGTGATCCGGTCGGCGCACACGGACGCACGCGGGATCATGATCGCCATGAACGTGGCCATCATGACGGCCATGAGGATCTGCAGCAGGTAGGCCAGGAAGGCGGTCAGCGCGCCGATCTGCA